>NZ_JAXDSS010000047.1:0-33930 GCF_034090345.1 Peptoniphilus sp.
CCACAATGAGGACAGATAGACATCTTAGAAACAAAAAGATGAACATGGACAAATTCATTATCCTCATTAAAACTATCAAAAACTACATCTTTAAAACCAAACAAATTCATAATATTATTATTTTGCACTTATATGCACATCTTAAATTTGGTTTTAGTTATTTTAAGTTTAGGACTAAATGCATATAAGTGCAAATTTTTTATACAAAAACATCTGTTAGAGATTTACTCCCCAACAGATATTATAGAGCCTTAATATAAACTTAGAAACTCAGATTTTACAATGTTTGGGCATATCTATAAATTTTAATTATTAAAAGATAAAAAAGACTTATTGAAAATTGGCTAAAAAATAGAAAAAATAATTTGCATTATTAAATTAAAAGGAGTACACTCAAGATGATTTATGAAAAGTGAAAATTTTGCAATTAGAAAATAGCGACCATTGGCCGGTCGTTTTTTTAAATTAAAGGAAGGTGATGTATTTTGGAAGAATTGATTCAACAGATACTTAGTTTAGACAAAAAAACTAAAGAGTTTACCAATAAAGCCGAGAGAGAATTAGAAGAGTCGAAAGCTGAAATTCAAAATATGCTAAATAATTTTGAATTAAAAAGCCATGAAGAAGCTAAGAAAAGAGCTATAGAAAGGTATGACAGAGTGTACAGTGAGGCAATGGCGAAAGTAGACAGCATTTCTGAAGAAAATCAGAAGAGGTTAAAAGATGTGGAATCAATTTATCGAGAAAATAAAGAAGAATTGATAACTAAGGCGATTAAACTTTTAGAGCTGTAGAGGTGAGAGTGTGAATTATGCTGCTGTAAATACAAAGGCAAGAGCCGTATATGCTAAATATATAAAACAAAGTCCTCAATTACAATTGTTGGGAATAGATACATCAAAGGCAGCCTTAGCTAAGCTCAATGAGTTATGGAAACTTGATATTGAATTACCAAGTGGAAAAGAAACAATAGATTTATATGAAGTAAATAAGCAGATGGAACACAAAGTATATGAAGAATTAAAGAATTTTCTTTATTTTTTTCAAGGTGAAGAGAGAAAATTCTACAGTGGTCTTTTAGAGAGATACAAAATAAGAGACATAAAGAGAATTTTTAGAACTATAGTACACGGTGAAAATAGGAATCTTTTGAGAGAGAGTCTTGTAGCACTAAATCCTACAATAATTCCGGAAGATGGAGATTGGAAAGCTGAGAAGTTTATCGAAACTTTAAAAGGCACTGACTATGCCAGAAAGCTAATGGTGTACACTGACATTCCAGATGACAGAATATTATTTTATATAGAGATGACTTTGGATAAGAGTTATTATGAAAATTTAATTGAAAGAGCAAAGAAACTTAGTGGCTCAAGTTCAAAGTTGGCATTGAGCTTAATCGGTCATCATATAGATTTGTTAAATATAACCTATTTATACAGGGGGAAAAAGACATATTCTATATTGCCACAGGAAATGGTAAATTTCTTAATAGATGGTGGAGAAAAACTATCAAGGCAAAAATTATCTATTTTGGCATACGAGGATATAAAAGAATTTTTAAAGATTATAGCAGATACCAAATTTAGCTTCTTATTCCCAGGAGGAAGAGAAGCTGCAAATATGGATATAAGAATGGAACGTGATTTATATACAAAATTTTTAAATGCATATCAAACAAGTGGTTTTGATATAGGGAAAATTCTTTCAATAACTTTATTGATGGAATTACAAATTAGAGATGTCTCCACAGTATTAGAAGGAAAGAGATTGGGGATTAACTCAAATATTGTAAGGGATCTTTTGACAATCCCGTTAAAGGAAGGTGAAGTATGGCAGTAGAAAAAATGGTCATGCTTAATGTAGTAGGAAAGCTTGATGACTTAGAAAATATATTGTTGGATATATTAAAAAGTGAGTCTATAGATATGGTAGATGCCATGACGCAGCTTTCAAAGAACAATGCCATTTATGAATTGAACGCTGAAAATGTGGATATGATTGTGGATTTGAACAATCTTGGGCCATTTGTCGCTGATAATAACAACAGAAAGAGAACGCAACAAGCGAGACAATTGATGGAATATTTTGGCATTGAAAATCTTGAAGCTGAGCAAGAGGGATCAAGTGAATATACTGAAAAAGATTTTGATAAATTATATGAAGAAACTGCTAATTTACGTAAGGAAATAGAAGACATAAACAAGAGATTAGAAGTTTCTCAGGGAATTAGTCAAAACTTGGCATTATTTAGAAATGTTGATGTCGACTTAAGAGAACTAAAAAATATGGAGTATTTTACAGCTCGATTCGGAAGAATTGAAAAAGCTGCAAGGCTTAAGCTAAAAGAAAATTACGACCATATTTTAGCGGCAGTTTTTCATACAGGTTCATATGAAAATGAAGAAGTATATTTGGCGATATATCCAAATGAAGTTCATGAGGAAATAGACAGAATATTGAGTTCTCTACATTGGATAGACGTTCCAATTTTAGAGTATTCACAAGGAACTGCCAAAGAAACTTTAAATCAAATTGAAGCTGAGGCAGCTGCATTAAACAACAGACTTGAAGAAATAGAAGTGGAAAAACAAACTCTTTACAAGAGTAAAACTGAAGAAATTCATAAAATTTTAGCTAGAATGTTGGTGCTTGGAAGAATTGAAGAAGCTAAGTCTAAAATGGCTAAAGCTAAAAAATACTTCCTACTATCAGGATGGGCAAGCGAAGATGGATTTAAAGAAGTAAAGGAACAGTTAGAAAAATATTCTGACACATTAATTACAGCGGTAGATGCTGATGGAGAAGATATAATTTTCAAACCACCTACAAAGCTAAAAAACAATTCTTTTTTTAAACCGTTTGAGCTCTTAGTTAGAATGTATGGAGTTCCAAACTATAATGAAATCGACCCTACAGTATTTTTGGGAATCACTTATATGATTCTATTTGGGGCGATGTTTGGTGATTTAGGACAAGGTTTAGTATTTTTCTTGGCAGGAATTCTTTTAAAGAAAAAACTTAAAAATGATATGGGACCTCTTTTGATGAGACTTGGTGCCAGCAGTATGGTATTCGGTGTGCTCTACGGTTCTGTGTTTGGAAACGAAGAGATAATTCAACCTCTATGGATAAGACCTTTTGAAAACATAAATCAAGTGCTTATCATGGCGATATCTTTTGGGGTGTTTTTACTTGTAATGGCATATGTTATGAATTTCATAAATGCCTTTAGAAATAAGGATTTAAATCAAGGATTGTTTGGTGAACACGGACTCCTTGGATTTGTAGTGTTTGTAATGCTTATTTTCTTGCTCTTAGATGCGACAGGCTATGTGCACGTGATACCTACACCAGTTGCAATAGGAGTCTTGATTTTATCAATACTTGCAATGATATTTAGAAAGCCTATACTTTCAAAGATATATAAACAAGAAGTAAGTTATGAAGAAGGTAAGGCAGGTTATTTTATAGAAAGTTCTTTTTCAATAATAGAACTTTTAATTTCAACTTTGTCAGGGATTGTTTCTTTTATCAGAGTTGGGGCATTTGCGATAAACCACGTAGGTTTGTTTATGGCTTTCCACACAATGGCTGAAATGGCAAACCATACAGTTGGAAATGTCTTGATATTGGTTTTGGGAAACATTTTAATTATTGGATTAGAAGGGCTTATAGTGTTTATTCAAGGTCTTAGACTTGAATATTACGAATTATTTAGTCGTTATTACCAAGGTAGCGGAGTTGAATTTAGCTCAGATAAGATTAACTTTAGAAATACAGAAAGAGGAGGAAAAAAATGGAAATGATTTTAATTTTAGCATCACTTGTAGTGTTTGCGACTATATTTTATGGACTTGTTTTAATAGAAAAGGGGATTGGCGGAGACAGACCAAGACTTAAGAAACTTTTGAGGTCTAATCTGGCTGTTTTTATACCTACAATAGTTGCAGCCTTTGTGCTTCTTGTACCAGGAGCAGTAAGTGCAGCAACTGAACCTACAGGAGTTAATGGACTTGGATTAATTGCAGCTGCACTTTCAACAGGTATGGCGACAATTGGTACCGGTTATGCAGTGGGCGTAGTTGGTTCAGCTGCGTTAGGAGCTGTTTCGGAAGATGATTCTATATTAGGTAAGACACTTATCTTTGTAGGCTTAGCAGAAGGTATAGCAATTTATGGACTTATCATCTCAATAATGATTTTAGGTAAACTTTAATGAAATCCATCGCAATAAGCAGAAATTATGAGCTTCTTGTGGCATTGAGAATGAGTGGTTTTGAAGGGATATTTTGTAAAGATGTCAATATTTTGAAGAGGGAATTCAAAGATGCCCTTAAACAAAACCAAATAGGTATAATTTTATTGTCTGAAGATGATTTTCAAGAGATGAGAGAAGAAGTCTTTGAGGCTAAGAAGAAAAAAAGAGGACCATTAATAGTTACACTTCCTGGACGTGGTGGATTTAAAGAACAAGATTTTATATTGAAGTATGTTAAGGAAGCTGTGGGTCTAAAATTAGATAGGTGATAAGATGATATTAATTGAAAATAAATTGGAAATGTTTGAGAATGTCGTCTATAAAAATCGTGTTACTGAATTCCAAAAGAAAATTGCACAGTGGGAAAATGAAAGAGACCGTATAAGAAAAGAAAAAGAGGACTCTCTTGAAAGAGAAGCTGCTGATATGATATCGAGAAGAGAAAAGCTTGCAAAAGAACTTGGAAATGAAAAAATTGCCAAGGCAAAGGAAGAAAAAAGGGTTTTAGAGCTTAGAATTATGAATGAATTAGAAGATGATTTAATTCAAACTATAAGACAAAGAGCTTGGGCTTGGACGGATTCTTATGAATACAAGAAACACCTTATAGACGGTATAATAGTTACCTTTAATCATTTGAAAGAGGGAACATACAGATTAGGTCTTACTAAAAAAGATATGGGAAAATACTATGATGAAATTGAAAAAATAGCTGGTGAAAGAGGAATAAAGTTAATACCGGTTATAAAAAAAGATTGGATGATAGGTGGACATATCTTGAGTAATGAAGCTAAGACTTATAATTTAAATAATGATATATACACTATTATTGAAGAAAAAAGATATGAAATAGGGATGCTTTTGCATGATCTCTTCAAGAAGGAGGCAGCAAATGTCTGAACAAGCTAAAATAGTTAAGATAAACGGTCCGGTAGTAGTTGGAGAACCTATGTCTACTTTTGCAATGCGTGAAATGGTTCAAGTTGGGAACAAAAAGCTAATTGGAGAAGTAATAGCCATTCAGGGAGATAAAGGTATAGTTCAAGTTTATGAAGAGACAGAAGGACTTAAGAGAGATGAAGAAATCTATGCTACTCACGCTCCGCTTTCGGTACGTCTTGGACCTGGTATGTTATCAAATATGTTTGATGGGATTGAACGTCCACTAAACAGAATAGAAGCAGAACACGGGGCATTCATACCGGAAGGTATAGGACTTAGCAATTTAGATTTAGAGAAAAAATGGCACTTGAAACCTGCAATAAATGTGGGAGATATTGTAACTGGAGGAGAAATATTTGGAGAAGTTGAAGAAACACAGATAATTACTCACAAAGTTTTGATACCTCCAAATGTATCGGGAAAAGTTACATGGGTTATAGAAGAAGGCGACTATAACATAGTAGAAACTGTAGTGAAAGTTGAAAATGAAAGTGGCGTTATAGAAGTTGCAATGAGTCATGAATGGCCGGTGCGTGTACCAAGACCGGTAAGGGAATTTAAAGATGCAAATACATTGCTTGTAACAGGACAACGTGTCTTAGATGTATTTTTCCCAATCGCTAAAGGCGGTACAGTTGCTATACCTGGAAGCTTTGGTACAGGAAAGACAATGACACAACATCAAATTGCAAAGTATTGTGATGCAGACATCATAGTATACATTGGTTGCGGTGAGCGTGGGAATGAAATGACAGAAGTTTTGGAGGATTTTCCTAAACTAATTGACCCATATAGCGAAAAACCTTTGATGGATAGGACAATCTTGATTGCAAATACTTCAAATATGCCGGTTGCAGCTCGAGAAGCATCAATTTACACAGGCATTACTATGGCGGAATATTTTAGAGATCAAGGTTATAATGTTGCAATGATGGCAGATTCTACTTCACGTTGGGCAGAAGCTTTACGTGAAATCTCAGGGCGTCTTGAAGAAATGCCGGCTGAAGAGGGATATCCAGCTTATTTGCCAAGTAGAATAGCAGGTTTTTATGAAAGAAGTGGTTCAGCGGTTACTTTATCAGGGAAAGATGGTTCAGTTACTACAATAGGGGCTGTTTCTCCAGCTGGTGGGGACTTCTCAGAACCCGTAACAGAAAATACAAGAAGATTTGTAAATACTTTCTTAGCGCTTGATAAAGACCTTGCATATAGCAGACACTATCCAGCTATACATTGGTTAGATTCTTATTCAGGGTATGTTTCAAGCTTATCTAACTACTATGATAATAGACTTGAAGGGAATTTACCTGAACTTAGAAGTAAGTTTTTGGGAATACTTCACGAAGAATCAAAACTTCAAGAAATTGTAATGCTTGTTGGAGAAGATGTTCTTCCAGATAAAGAGAGATTTTTACTTGAAATAGCAAGAATAACAAAGGTTGGATTTTTACAACAAAATGCTTTCCACAAAATAGATGCATTTGTACCACTTGAAAAGCAATTTGAAATGTTAAATACAATAGACATACTCTACAGGGAGGGGATGTCTGTGTTGGATTTGGGAGTATCAATTTCAGAAGTTAAAAACAGTAGTTTGATTTCAGAAATAATAAATATGAAATACGATATAACTAATGAAGATTATGCACCTTTCACTATTTTGAACAACAAAATTCGTGAGTTTTATAGGGGCTTGAGAATGCAATACTCAGACCCTGATGAGATAGAGGAGTGATAGTATGAAAAAAGAATATTTGATTTTAGATAAAGTCGAAGGTTCTCTTGTAGAACTATCAGGTCTTCATCACGTAGCTTATGGAGAAATAGTTAGTTTATCTGTCAAAGGTAAATCTGAAAATATAGTAGGCCGTATAATAGGTATAGATGGAGATAAGGCAACTGTTCAAGTTTTTGGAGAATCTATGGGAATCTCCACAACAAACACAAAAGTTGTATTTGAAGGCAAGCCTTTTGAAATACCTATGTCAAGTGAGATATTGGGAAGAATATTTAATGGTATAGGTATAGCGAGAGATAAAGGAGGACCTATTTATTCTGATAAGTTCTATAATGTAAACGGTCGTCCTATGAATCCTGTTGCCAGAGAGTATCCAAGAAACTATGTTGAAACGGGAATAAGGTCAATAGATTCTCTAATGACTTTAATTCGTGGACAAAAGCTTCCAATTTTCTCGGGCTCAGGACTTCCACACAATGAACTCGCTGCGCAAATAGTAAGACAAGCTCACATAGTTGGCGAAGATAGCGAATTTGCAGTTATATTTTGTGGAATGGGTTTGAAGAGAGAAGTTGCCAGTTTCTTTATAGATAACTTTATGGAAGCTGGAGTAATGGATAAGGTAGTAATGTACTTGAACTATGCAGATGACCCAATTATGGAGAGAATTATAGCTCCTAAATGTGCTCTTACTGCAGCTGAGTACTTAGCCTTTGAAGAACACAGACACGTGCTTGTAATTATGACAGATATGACAAGTTATGGAGAAAGTTTGAGAGAGGTAAGTTCTCAAAGAAGTGAAGTGCCTTCAAGAAAGGGATATCCAGGATATCTATATTCTGATTTGGCGGCAATTTATGAAAGAGCTGGAATGGTTAAAGGTGTAGAAGGTTCTGTAACTTTAATTCCAATTTTAACAATGCCTTCAGATGATATCACACACCCTATCCCAGACCTTACAGGATACATTACAGAGGGCCAAATAGTAATGAGTAGGGACTTACATCAACAAGGTATTTATCCACCGGTAGATGTACTACCATCTCTTTCACGTCTTATGAAAGACGGTATAGGCGAAGAATATACAAGAGATGACCACCCAGATGTTTCCGCACAACTTTTTGCCTCATATTCAAGAGTAATAGAAGTTCGTGCGCTTGCTCAAATAATAGGACAAGAAGAACTTAGTGAAGACGATAAGAAGTTATTACAGTTCGGAGAAAGATTTGAAAAAGAATTTGTAGGCCAAGGATTCCACGAAAATTCCAGTATGGAGCAGACGCTTGATAAGGCATGGGAACTATTGAAAATATTGCCTAAGGAAATGCTTGTTAGAATTGATCCTAAGATTCAAGCGAAGTATCTATAGGAGGATATTATGGCAAAGAAAATGACAGCTACAAAGGCAAACCTTATAAAAGTGAAGGAGTCTTTATCTTTTGCCAAAAAGGGATATAGCCTTTTAGATAAAAAACGTACTGTACTAATTAGAGAAATGATGAGGTTAAATGAAAGAGCCATAAAAATTCAAGAGGACATAGAAGAGAGTTTTAAAAAATCTTACGACTCATTGACAATGGCTTCAGTTACTATGGGTTGGGAATCTGTAGTTGACCTTTCGCTTTCAATGCCAAAAGAAGAAGAGTACAAAGTTGGTTACAGGTCTGTAATGGGAGTTGAAATTCCTGAAATACACTATAGTAAGTACAATCCAAGAAGTACATTTAGTATCTATGAGACATCTTTTGCTTTTGACAAAGTATATCTTGAGATGAATGAGCTCAGAGAAAAAATTTATGAGCTTGCAGAAATAGAAACTAGTTTGTATAAACTTGGAAAGGAAATTAAAAAGAGTGTTAAGAGAGCGAATGCTCTTGAAAAAATTCAAATTCCTAAACAAGAAAAGACATTGAAAGAAATTGAAGATGTTTTAGCCGAAAAAGAAAGAGAAGACTTTTTCAGACTTAAGAGAGTTAAAGGAAAAGTTGAAGAATAATAAATATGAGGTAGCTTGTCAGTTTGGCAGACTACCTTTTTTAATTTAAATGGAATGAAAATTTGATAAAATTAAAATCAATTATTAAAAATACGTTTACATAATAAATCAATGATGATATAGTATGGTAAAGGAGTGGTAGTATGAATATAAAAAATAAGATTTTGAAGACAGGTACAATTTTAACTTTAGCTGTAACATTAGCAGCACCTATGGTATCGTTTGCTGCCGGACCTAAAGTTAGATATACTCAACCGGGAGTTACTGTTCAAAGTGACGCTGCATTTATAAAATATGTATCAGTGGAAGATATTAAAAACTCTTTGAAGGACAAGGGACCGATTAATGTAAGTTTTGATATAGACGATACATTACTTTTCTCAAGTCAATATTTCCAATATGGAAAAACAGTACTTACTCCAGGAAAGTTTGATTTCTTAAAAGACCAAAAGTTCTGGGACTATGTTGCACTCGAAGGAGATGCTCATTCAATTCCTAAATTATCTACGAAAGAAATAATAAAGATGCATATGGAAAGAGGAGACAACATATTCTTTATAACAGGTAGAACAAGAGGAAGTATGTATAAAGAAGGCTATGTTGATAAAACTGCAAACAATTTGAAAAATTATTTTAATATGCAAAAAGTAAATCCTATTGACTATACAGCAGATACTCCAAGAGAAGGATTTAAATATGACAAATCTTACTTCATAAAGAAACACAATGTTGCTATTCACTACGGAGATAGTGATGATGATGTCTTAGCAGCTAAAGAAGTTGGCGTTAGACCAATCAGAATATTTAGAGCACCAAATTCAACTAATATGCCACTACCTCAAGCAGGTGGATATGGAGAAGAAGTGCTTAGAAATTCAGCATTTTAAAATTAATATTTAAAGGATTTCTTTTAACGAGAAGTCCTTTTTTGTTTTAAACATCGAAATAATTTTTAAAATTAATTATAATGTAATTATGAAAAGATATATTTTTGAAGCATTAAAAAATTTGAGAGGACAAAGTGCATTTTCAATGCCGGGGCACAAGTCCAAAGATATATATGATTTTGATTTTAGAGATGATATAACAGAGGTTGTTGGCGCAGATAATTTGATGGAGCCTGAAGAGTGCATCCTAAAAAGTGAAGAAGAGATAGCTAAAATTTATGGGGTCAAGAGAAGTTACTTCATAACAGAGGGCTCGACAATGGCGTTAAAGATAGCAATCTCACTTTTGACAAAGTCCAATGATACAATTTTGATACAGAGAAATTCTCATAAGTCGATATACAATAGTGCAGTGCAATTTGATTTGAATTTAGAATTTATAAATCCAAAGTTTGATGAAGAAAGACAACTTTTATTGGGAGTTGACCCAATTGAATTGGATAAAAAATTAAAATCTAATAGAAATATAAAGTTGGTTGTATTAACAAGCCCTAACTATTATGGAATGATTTTGAATTTGAAAGAACTTTCTGAAATTGTTCACAACAATGGGTGTAAATTGATAGTTGATGAGGCTCACGGGGGACATTTAATTTTTTCAAGACAGAGAGAGCTGTCGGCTGTTAGATATGCAGACGTGATTGTGCATTCTACACACAAGACATTGCCAAGCTTGACCGGCTCAGCAATGCTACACGTAAATTGTGATATAGAGCATAAAAAAGTTTTAAAGATGATGAATTTATTGATGTCATCTTCTCCATCTTATCTTTCTATGTTATCTAGTGAATTTGGAATTGATTATTTAGAAAGAAATGGCGGATTTGGTGAAATAGAGAAAGAAGTAAAAGAGTTTAAAGAAAATTTAAAGGGAATAGTTGAATTTTTGGAAGTAGAAGATAACTCTATTGCCGATATAGATATTTTAAAACTTGCTTTTAGAACTAAAGGTCACAGTGGGCTTAACGTTGTTAATGAGTTGGCTTTACGATATAATATAAGATTAGAAATGGGTGATTTATACTACGCCCTCTGTATTTTATCGGTAGTCGATGAAACGGAAGATTTTAATTACTTAGAAAAAGCTTTGAAAGATATTTCTGTTGGAGTTTATCAAAATATCGATAAGAAATATAGAGAGATAGTGCCTAAAGTTGTAATGTCACCTAAGAAAGCTTTTGAAAGTGATACTGAATTGGTGGAAGTAGAAGATGCCATAGGGAAAATTTCAAGTGAGATAGTAATGCTCTATCCGCCTGGAGTGCCTATTATATCTTATGGAGAAGAGTTTACAAGAGAAATTGTGGCTGAACTTAAGAGATATCCTAAACTTTCAGGAGTTGCAAATAATAAGGTAGAGGTAGTTAAATGAGAGGTTTGTTTATAGCTTTCGAAGGCCCTGATGGGTGTGGGAAAACTACAATTGCAAATAAAGTTTATGAAGAACTTTCACGAAAGTTTAATTGTTTGAAGACTAGGGAACCAGGTGGGACTGAAATTTCAGAGAAGATTAGAGATTTTATATTAGACAATAACAATGTTGAAATGACATCAAGAACAGAAGCTCTTTTATATGCAGCCTCTAGAGCTCAACATGTTGAACAGTTGATAGAACCGGCATTAAAAATGGGTAAAATAGTTATATGCGAAAGATTTATAGTATCTTCATTAGTATATCAGGGTTATGCGAGAGGTCTTGGGGAAAGACAAGTACAAGAGATAAACGATTTTGCTGTTGGAGAAGTTTCGCCGGATATAACGTTTTTATTTGATGTAAAGAAAAATAATTCTGTTGAGAGAAAGTTAAAAGTTGGAGGAGATAGACTTGAACTGGAAAAGGGAGAGTTTCACTCTAAAGTAAGAGAAGGCTATGAGAGTTTGATTAAAAGTGGCAGATATACTGTAATAGATGCAACACAGTCAGTTGAAGAAGTTTTTAAAAACTGTATGGATGTCATTTTGGAAAGGTTGGATAGAAAATGAAGTTAATAATTTCAATTATTCAAGATGTTGATGCCGAAAAGTTAACAGAAGAAATCACTAAAGCAGGATTTAGAGTTACTAGGATGAGCACTACTGGAGGATTTTTAAAGAGCGGGAATTCAACTCTTTTATCCGGTGTAGAAGATGATAAAGTTGATGAATATTTAACAGTTGTAAAAAATAATGCAAAGACAAGGGAAGTTACAAGAACTATACAGACTATAAATATACCGGGAACTGCAATGTTACCTATGCCTATAAAGGTTACTGTTGGTGGAGCTACTTCATTTGTTTTACACGTAGAAGATTTTAAGAGGTTTTAGATTATGAAAATGATGATTGCGATAGTGCAAGAGAAGTTTATAGATGAAATCATGGATAGATTTTATGATGAGGGAGTTTATGTAACAAAGATTTCTTCATCAGGAGGATTTTTCAAAAATGGGAACTCAACTCTACTTTTAGGGTGCGAAGAGTCTGAAATTGAAAAAGTTTATTCTATATTTAAAGAAATTACTAAAGAAGAACGTATTGAAACTGAACAAGGTAAATTTAATGTTTCAGGAGCTACAATTTTTGTAGTAGATGTTGAAGATAATTTGAGAATTTAATGTTAATAGATTTCGTAGGAAATAGAGATGCAAAGCAGGAACTTGAAAAGAATATAGAAACTGGGGATATAAACCACGCTTATTTATTTGTTGGAAGTGAGGGGGTTGGGAAATTTACACTAGCTAAAGCTTTTGCCAAGAAAATTTTGGGAGATAGCACCTTAGATTTACACGTTGTAAGAGGAAATTCCATCAAAAAGGAACAAATCGAGGAACTTATAAGTGAAGCTAAGAAGAATCCATTTTCTGGAAAGTATAAAGTGTTTATCATAGATGGTTTTGAAAATGTGAGTGTAAGTGGACAAAATGCACTATTAAAGACATTGGAAGAGCCTGAGGAGTATTTGAAGATAATTTTGATAGCAAAGTCAATTTCAAATATACTTCCAACAATAGCTTCGAGGAGTAGATTTATAAAGTTTAAAGATGTTGATGATGAAGAAATAAGTGATTTCCTAGTGAACAATATAGGACTTGACAGTCAAAATGCAAATTTATTTTCAAGAATATCGGTGGGCTCTGTAAAAAGAGCAATGAAATATGCTACTGATCCATCTGCTATAGCATTTAGAGATAAAAGTTTTGAATTAATAGACAGACTTATAAATTTAAATACAGACCCTTTTAGAGAAATGGGATTTTTTGAAGAAAACAAAGAAAATTTAGAGGAATTTTTTAATATATATAGTATCTTTTTAAGAGATGTAATAATATTTAATGAGAATGTGAGCGAGTCTTTTTATATAAACATAGATAAGCTAAACTACATTCAAAAGCAAAATATATCAACTAAACAAGCCCTTGAAATATATAGACAAATTCAAAGGACGAAAAAATATTTAAAAGATAACGCAAATTTTGAGTTGACCATAGGGCAGCTCTTTATAGGAGGAATATAGTGTTAGACGTAGTTGGCGTCAGGTTTAAGAAAACAGGTAAAATTTATTACTTTGACCCTAAATCAACTGGTGCAAAGATCGAAGATGACGTAATAGTAGAAACGATAAGAGGATTGGAATTTGGAAGGGTTGTAATAAAGAAAGAGATTGATGAAGAAGAGATAAAATCAGATCTAAAATCAGTTTTAAGAATAGCAACAGATGAAGATAAATCTGAACATATAGACAACAGAAATAAAGCAAGGGAAGCCATGCTCATATTTGAAGATAGAGCAGAGCACCATAATTTGAAGATGAACCTTATAAATGCTGAATATACTTTTGATAAGTCAAAACTACTATTCTATTTTACGGCAGAGGGAAGAGTAGATTTTAGAGAACTTGTCAGGGATTTGGCTACAATCTTTAGAACAAGAATAGAGCTTAGACAGATAGGTGTGAGAGATGAAGCTAAAGTAGTAGGAGCTCTTGGGTGTTGCGGAAGAGAGACTTGCTGTTCTTCATTCTTGTCAGAATTCAACCCTGTGTCTATAAAAATGGCAAAAGACCAAGGACTTTCTCTAAATCCTGTTAAAATTTCAGGAGTATGTGGAAGACTTATGTGTTGCTTAAAGTATGAACAAGATGGATATGAGTGCATAATAAAGAGAATGCCTAAAATTGGAGAAGTTGTTGAAACTGAACAAGGGAAAGGTACTGTAATATCAACTTACATGATTCAAGAATTGGTAAAAGTTATGTTTTCAGACGAAGAAGATTCAGAAATAGAACTTTATGAGATAAGTGAAGTTAAGAGAACGGGTAAATTTAATAAAAAGTATCTAGGGATGACTTCCACACTAAAGGATGAAGAAGCAAGGCCTGAAGAATTAAAAGAACTTGAGAAGGAGTGATGGGCGGGTGAACCGCCTTTTTTTATGAAGATTAAAGTAATATTGATACGGTTACTTGCAAAAATTCAAAGTTTTTTAAGAAATCAATACGGCAGAATAAAGCCGGCAGAGAGAATTTTAAAAGCTATTTTTGCAGGATTATTGGCTACAAATGTATATTTTTATATAACTGATTTGGGAGTTCCGTTAATTGCAGCATTTATAGGAAGTTCGGTAGTGCTATATATAATAATAAGCATTTGTTTTTTTATTTTAAAAATATTGACCATATTTATTAATCGAATTAAGACTTCAAATCTTGCAATGCTCTGCATTGGAATTTTTATTTGCTATAAATTTATAGATGACGTTGCAGATGAAATGGACTGGTCACAGTTTGAAGAAATATTAGCGGCATTTGTAAGTGCTTTGATTTTGATGATATTTGCAAAGAGCATAAGTGCTTCAAAAAACAAAAAAGTTTTACCAATTGTAACAATGCTATTAACAACTGTGGTAGTTGGATTAACATCTATATTTATAATTTATCCGGGGGTTGAAAATAAACCTGATTTTGAAAATGTGGCAGATAAAACTATTGAAGAAAATATAATATATTCAGCAGAGTACAAAGATTATCAAGGGGATAGTGTTAATTTGAGACCTTATGTTAAGTATTCCGGAAGGACTAAGTGGGTAAGAGATAAATATTTTTCTAAGACACTTAGTGAAGTTCCAATAAAGGGAAGACTTTGGTATCCTGAGGGAGCTACCAATGTACCGCTTGTAATTTTGGCCCATGGCAATCACAGATTTACAACTCCGAGTTATAAAGGCTATGACTATCTTGGGAAGCAATTGGCAAGACAGGGGATAGCAATGGCAAGTGTAGATATGAACATGCTAAACGGATTTTCTAAATTTGGATTAAAAAATGAAAATGATGCAAGGGCATATTTATTGTTGGACAATTTGGAATATTTGATAAAGAATAGTGAAACCAAAACTGAATTTGAAAATTTATTCGACAGAAATCAAATTGCATTTATAGGACACTCAAGAGGAGGAGAAGCAGCGAGCATTGCTGCTGAGTTATTAAATTTAAAATATAACCCTGACAATGGGGAAAAAATAAAGTATGACTTTAAAACTAAAGCAGTAGTTGCAATTGCTCCAACTGTGGACCAATATAATTTTGCAAATAAAGACTTAAAGCTAAAAGGACTAAATTTTTTGACAATACACGGGACTCATGATTCTGATGTAGACGGTTTTGAAGGAATGAAATTATACAACAACACTTCATTGGATGATGGAAGATTTAAATCAGCAATATATCTAGGAAATGCAAACCACGGAAAGTTTAATAGCGAGTGGAAAATGGACACTGACCCGCCTAAATCATGGTTTTTAAACAGAGTTTCTCTTTTAAAATCAGAAGACCAACAAAACATTGCAAGTTTTTTGATAGGTGAATTTCTAAAAGCAAGTTTTTTCAATACCGGGGATTTGAATCTGATAAAAAATCCTGAGGAGTATAAAGAAATATCAACACCTGTGTGGAGCAGATATCAAAATTCGTCATTTGATGTGATAGCGAATTTTGATGAAGATTATGATTTAACTACATTTTCACATGGAAAGACAAGGTTTGATAAATTGAGTGTTACTGAAGAAAGTACATATATAGGTGATTTTGATACAGAAGATAATTCGCTTGTAATTAGTGGAAGTGGGGAGTATATTTTTAGCTTTGTAGATTATGTGCCAGGTAAAAAGTATTTGAGTTTAGACGTTATGACAAATGATAAAGAAGAAAATTACAGTGGAACGGATTTAGAAATTGAATTAGTAGATGATTTTGGAAATGCAAAAAGCGTTAAACTTGAAGACTATGCAAAGCTACAGCCTAAAATAAAAGTTGAAATTTCTAAATTCCAACAATTTACTGAAAATTATGATTATAACAGCTCTTTTAAAACGGTTAAAATACCTATGGAAGTTTTTAATATAGATAGGGATAAAATAAAATATATTAAATTAAAAGCTAATGATGTGGATATATCACTAGATAATTTAGGATATTCAGAATAAATAGTTTATTAAAGTTCAAAAGGGGTAAAAGTATTTCCAGAGAGGTAGATGACTAATGGATAACACTTTGTTAATTAACAAAATAAATATTCAAGAAACAGATGAAAAAAGAAATGTTTTCTTTTTGATTGGAGATATGGATAAAAATATTAAAATTCTGTTGGATAATTTTAATTCTGTGGAGTCTAAATATTATGGATTGGGAAAACTTAAATACAATGGAATGAGTTTAAATATCTTGACGAGTGAAATTCCTGAAGTTGTTGAAAAATTAGTTGAACTAAAAGTTAAACTTTATGGAGTATATGAACTTTATGGCTCAAATTAGTAGGGATTAGTGTAGGAGGAAAGAAATATGAGCAACTTAATAGAAAGTTTAAACGAACAAATGAATTTTGAAATTAGTAGTGCATATATTTACGCAGCTATGTCTTCTTATTGCAAGAGCAAGGGGATGGATGGATTCGCACACTTCATGAGCTTCCAAGCAAAAGAAGAATTAGAACATGCTATGGATTTTTATAAATTTATATTTCTTTTAGATTCAGTGCCGGTTTATGAGGCAATTGAAAAGCCGGAAGTTGAATATGGAAGCTTTACAAATTTATTTAAAACAGCGTTAGAGCATGAAAAAGAAGTTACAAAGAGAATTAGAAAACTTTATGAACAAGCAACTGTAGAAAAGAACTATGAAATTCTTGAATTCTTAGGCGGATATATAAAAGAACAAGTTGAAGAAGAAGCTACTTTTAGAGGAATTGTTGAAAAAATGGAAAGATTGGGAGAATCTTGGACAGGCTTGTACCGTTATGATTCTGAACTAGGAAGAAGAGAATAAATTAAAAGCATTAAAAGAGCCGATGCCCAGGCTCTTTTTTGATGTATAAATAAGTCTGGAAATAATACTTGACTTAACAAAAAAATGAGTGTAAAATGTTTTTTGTTATCAAACATGTGCACCTTTAGCTCAGTTGGTAGAGCAACTGACTCTTAATCAGTGGGCCCACGGTTCGAGTCCGTGAAGGTGCACCAGAATTATAACCTTGAAGTTTTTGCTTCAAGGTTTTTTTATGTACTTTTTTTAAAATTTAAACAATATATCAATTAAAGATGAAAATCTGTCTTAAATAGTGTAATATATACAAAAAGTATCAGGAGGAGAAAGACAGATGATTAAAGTTTCAAAGTTTGGTGGTTCATCATTAGCAAGCGGAGATAGATTTTTAAATGTAAGAGAAATTTTAAATAGTGATTTAACAAGAAGATATATAGTCGCTTCAGCACCTGGTAAAGTAAATAGTTCTGACACTAAGGTAACTGATTTATTATATTTAGCTTATGATTTAGAGGTAAATAATATAAATAGTGATGACATACTTAACAAAGTGTTGAAAAAATACCAAGATATTATTTCAAAAGTAGGTGTTGAAATAGATTTAGATTTGGAATTTGAAGAATTTACAAAAAATATGGCCAATGAGTCCAAGGACTATATTGCTTCAAGAGGAGAATATTTAAATGCAAAAATATTGGCAAAACTTTTGGGATATGAGTTTGTAGATGCAAAAGAATTGATTTTCTTTGACAAGAAAGGGAATATAGACGAGAAAAAAACTTACACAGCAATAAGTGAGATGAAAGAAAAATATGAATTTGCTGTAATCCCCGGATTTTATGGAGTGAATATAAATGGGAAGGTAAAAACCTTCTCAAGAGGGGGAGGAGATTTAACAGGCTCTATAATTGCGAGGGGAGTAGGAGCAGACTTATATGAAAATTGGACTGATGTGAGTGGGTTCTTGGCGGTTGACCCCAAAATAGTTCCAGAGCCAAGAGAAGTTAGAGAACTTACTTATAGAGAGCTTAGAGAGTTATCTTATGCAGGGGCTTCAGTTTTACATTCAGAGGCGATTTTGCCGGTTCAATCTGCGGGTATTCCGATTCAAATAAAAAATACTTTTATGCCAGAAGATGAAGGAACAATGATAGTTCCTTATGAGCGAAAAAAATCTGATATAGAAATCACAGGAGTTACAGGGAAAAAAGAATTTGCAGTAATCAACATAGAGAAGATAAAGATGAATTCAGATAAAGGTTTCCATAGAAAAGTAATGTCTGTGCTTGAAGTAAATGATGTAACTTTAGAGCATATGCCTTCATCAATAGATTCACTATCTCTTATAGTGCCGAGCTCCCAGATAATAGGTAAGGCAGATACTATAATCTCTGAGTTGAAAACTTTTTGCAATCCAAATAAAGTAACTATTTCATATGGTATTGCACTTATAACAGTTGTAGGACAAGGAATGCAAGATAGAGTTGGAACTTCTGCAAAAATATTTTCAGCACTAGGTGAAGAGAATATAAACATAAAGATGATTATTCAAGGGTCATCTGAGTTGAATATAATCGTGGGTATACTAGAAAAAGACTACGACAAAGCTATATCTGCAATATACAATGTATTTGCTAAAAATGTTTAAATTTTATTAAATAAGGGGATATAAATAAAAAGAATAGGGGGAGAATATGAATAAAAAAATATTATCTGTAACAGCACTATCTTTGGTATTAGTTGGTTGTCAACAACAAGCTAAAAATGTTGTAGACAGTACGGCAAATAAAGCTGAAGAAGTTAAGAATGTGGCGGTAGAAAAAGCTGGAAATGCTAAAAATGCTGTAGAAGACAAATTAAAAGGAGAAAAGAACGCAGATGCAGTAACTGCAGCAACTCACGAAAATATAAAAGTAAAACCTGAAGAAGCAGTGGCTAAGTTCAAAGAAGCACATGCTGATATAAAAATAGAATCTATTTCATTAGATAATGACGACAACAAGGGATTTTATTATGAAATCCAAGGTTCAAACGGCGCTGAAGAATTTGAAGTTGAAATTGACCCTGTAACAGGAGATGTTACAAGAGATGAAAAAGAAAAAGATAATGATAATGATGGCTTTATAGACGAAACTCTTGTTGCTAAAGTAATGGAACTAGCTAAAAAGGCTATTGAAGATGCCGGAAGAGATAAATATTACAACACAGCTTGGGAACTTTCAGTTGAAGATGGAGTAAATGTTGTAGAAGTTGAATTACATGGACATGATGTTCCTGAATTAAATTATTCATACAATGCTCAAACTGGTGAATTAATTAAAAAAACACAAGATTAAGATGTAGGTAGTGTGTCAGAGAACTCTGGCATGCTACTATTTTTGTTTATTTGATATTCATAAAAGTTATAGCTCAATATGAAAAACATCAAGTACTAGATAGCTTGACTCAATTGATAAATAAAATTATACTTTTTACATGCATTAACGCATATCGGAGGAATAAATGATAGAAGTAAAAAATTTAACCAAAGAGTTTAAATTAGACGGCGAAATTTTTAAAGCTGTAGACGATGTTAGCTTTTCGGTTAAAAAAGGTGAAATATATGGAATAATCGGATTATCAGGTGCGGGTAAGAGCACTTTGGTAAGATGTTTGAATAGGCTTGAAGAGCCAACCGGTGGAGAAATTATAGTTGATGGGAAAAATATATTAGACCTGTCAGAATCTCAACTCTTAGAAGAGAGAAGAGAGATTGGAATGATATTTCAAAACTTCAACTTATTTATGCAAAAGACAGTTTATCAAAATATAGCATATCCGCTAGAAATATCGAAGGTTTCAAAAGAAAAAATAGATGAGAGAGTGAATGAACTGCTCAAGTTTATAGATCTTGAAGAAAAGAAAAATGCATATCCGTCTGAATTGTCAGGGGGGCAAAAGCAAAGAGTTGCAATAGCGAGAAGCATAGCAACAAATCCAAAGATATTGTTATCTGATGAGGGAACTTCAGCGCTTGATCCGGCAAATACAAAGACAATATTGGAGTTGTTAAAAAAAGTTGTCAAAACTTATCAAATGACCATAGTGATGATAACTCATCAAATGGAAGTTGCACAAGATATTTGCGATAGAATTGCAGTTATGGATCACGGAAGAATCGTGGAAGAAAATGAAACTAATAAACTCTTCAGGAACCCTAAAACTGCATTGACAAGGTCATTTATTCAACACTTAGATGTGGCAGAAGAAATTGTAGCAAGTGAATTTAAAGGAAAGATATTAAGACTTGTATACGATGGTGAAAATGTAGCAGAGCCGATACTATCTAAATGTTTGAAAGAATATGAAGTTTACTTCAACATAATTTCAGCAAATGTAAATAAAGTTACAGAGGGTGCAATGGGACACTTGACCATTGAGATAACTGGAGAAGATGTAGAAGTTAACAAAGCTATAGAGTATCTTAAAAATTCAAAAGTAAGCGTGGAGGTATTGTAATGGAGTTTGTATCAGAAGCTTGGCATATTGTGGCTCCGGCAATACCACAGACATTGATATTGGTATTTGTATCATCTGCAATAGCTGTGATGTTGGGGATGCCACTTGGAATAATTTTAACACTTACAAGGCCGGAAGGTTTAAAAGAAAACACGAAATTGTATTCAGTTTTAGATTCATTGGTAAACTTTTTTAGGTCAGTACCATTTATAATTTTGATGTTGATATTGATACCTGTGATGAGACTTATAGTTGGGAAAGCTTATGGAACAGCAGCAACTATAATTCCACTTGCAGCATCTGCAATCCCATTCTTTGGAAGACTGATGGAGGGATATTTATCACAAGTTGATAGAGGTATACTTGAAGCAGCCAAGTCAATGGGCTCAACAAACAGTCAAATAGTAAAAAAGGTTTTAATTCCGGAAGCTATGCCACAAATTATAAATGGTGTAACAATGGTTATTATAAACATAATTGGTTATTCAGCTATGGCAGGGGCCATTGGAGGAGGTGGACTTGGAGAAGTTGCCGTTAGATATGGTTATTCATACAAGAGGTATGAAATACTTTGGGTAGCTGTAATACTGATAGTTGCATTAGTACAAATAATACAATTTGTAGGAACTTATTTAGAAAATAAAATTGATAAAAAGTAGGGGGAAGAATATGAAGAAAATATTAGCAGTAGTAGGACTTTCATTAGCACTTGTTGGTTGTGGAAATGGAGCACAAAAAGCAAATCAAGCGGGGAATGCAAAAGAAGCAACAAAGACAGAAGTAGCAGATAACACAATAAAAATTGGCGTTTCACCAACACCGCATGCAGAAATCATAGAAGCGCTTCAACCACAATTTGAAGAAGCCGGCCTAAAAGTTGAAGCAGTAGTATTTGATGACTATATACAACCAAATGAACAATTAGCAGCAGGAGATTTAGACGCAAATTATTTTCAACACGGACCATATCTTGAAGAATTTACTAAACAAAACAATTTAGAACTTACTTCAGTGGGGAATGTACACATTGAACCGATGGGAGTGTACTCAGACAAAGTAAAAACTGTTGAAGAAATTAAAGACGGTGGAGAAATCTTAATTCCAAATGATGCTACAAATGGTGGAAGAGCACTATTACTTTTAGAACAAGTAGGCCTTATCAAATTAAAAGATAGTTCAAACCTACTTTCTACAGAAGCAGATATAGTTGAAAATTCAAAGAACTTAAAATTTGTTGCAATGGAAGCACAAAATATTCCTAACACATACAAAGATGCAGAGTTAGCAGTAATAAATGCAAATTATGCACTTGGAGCAGGGTTAGTACCTTCAAAAGATGCACTTTTATTAGAATCAGGAGACTCTCCTTATGCAAACTTAGTTGCAGTTAGAACAGGTGAAGAAGGACAAGAGAAGTTTAAGAAACTTATAGAAGTTTTAAATTCAGATGCAGCTAAAAAGGTGATAGAAGAAAAATTTGAAGGAGCAGTAGTTCCTGCTTTTTAAAAAAATAGTCTGGCGAAAGTCGGACTTTTTTTAATGATTAAAATATTAAAACATTTGAATTAAAATTATTGATCACTTATAATAAATTTTGATAGTATTCGAAGGAAACTATACATTATTGAAGTTTAAAATCGCTATTTTAGTATTATACTCTTGAGGAGGTGATAACTATTTATAAAGTAGGGATTATAGGTGCCGGAAAAGTTGGCACCAGTTTGGGTTTGTACCTATTTAAAAAAGGAAATCTTGAATTATCTGGCTATTACAGCCGAAATGCAGAGAGTTCAAAATATAGTGCAGATCTTACCAAAACTTTGGCATATGAATCATTAAAAAAGATGGTGGATGAGAATCAAATTCTTATAATAACTGTCCCTGATGATGAAATAAGTAGAGTTTGGAAGCAACTTTTAAAATTAAATATTGAAGACAAAGTAGTTTGTCATTGTAGTGGTAGCTTGTCTTCTAAAATTTTCTTCGACAGTACTATTAAAAAAGTTAATTGTTGTTCTTTTCATCCTATGTTGGCAATATCCAATAAAGAAGAATCGTACAAGGCTTTGAGTAGTGCTTTTTTTACTTTGGAGGGGGATTTAAAAGCTGTAAGCATAATTCAAGATGAGTTGAAATTAAATGGGAATCCAACTAAATTAATTTATGAAGATGATAAGAGAAAATATCATTTGGCTACAGTATTTATAAGTAATTTGGTCTTGGCTTTATCAAATATTTCAGTTGAACTACTTACACAATATGACTTTACAGAAAAAGAAGCGTTAATGGCACTGTCTGTATTAGGAGAATCTAATATAAATGCATTTTTTCAAAAAGGGATTTTGAAAACTTTGACTGGGCCTGTGGAAAGAAATGATTTAAGAACTGTAAAAGGACATATAGATTCTATTAAAGATGGAAATTTTGAATTAGAAAAAGAAATCTACATTAACTTAAGTAAATATTTGGTAGAAATTGCAAAAGAAAAAAATCCTAATAGGGATTATTCTGGATTGAAAAAATTATTAGAAAGTGAGGGTACTGATTAAATTCAGACTATTATGAAAAATACTGTTTTAACTTTTAGAAGAGCTAAAGAAGAAGGTGTTAAACTTTCTATGTTGACAGCCTATGACTATACTACAGCTAAATTAGTGGATGAAGCCGGCATAAATGCTATTTTGGTTGGGGATAGTTTGGGGATGACTATGTTGGGATACGAAGATACTTTGAGCGTAACACTTGAAGACATGATTCATCATTCAAAAGCAGTTTCAAGAGGTGCTAAAAATACTTTGGTTGTATGTGATTTACCTTTTATGACATATAACACAGGAGTGAGAGATGCTGTAATAAATGCTGGAAGACTTATGAGCGAAGGAAGAGCTAATGCAGTTAAACTTGAAGGTGGAGCAGAGGTAGCAGAAGAGATAAGAGCTATAGTAAATGCGGGAATACCTGTTTGTGCACACATTGGTTTAACTCCTCAAGCAATAAATGCTCTTGGTGGATTTAGGGTACAAGGAAAAGATATAGAAGGGGCAAAAAAACTAGTGGAAGATGCAAAAGCAGTAGAAGCTGCAGGAGCATTTGCCGTGGTATTAGAATGCGTACCAGGCAGATTGGCAGAAGAGATAACTAAAATGTTAAAGATACCTACTATTGGAATAGGCGCCGGGAACAAATGTGATGGACAAGTTTTAGTTTATCAGGACATGTTGGGAATGTATACAGAATTTAAAGCTAAATTTATAAAACACTTTGCAAGTATTGGAGAAGATATGGTAGAAGCTTTTAGAGATTATGATAGAGAAATCAAAGAAGGCATTTTCCCTGATAAAGAACATACTTTTGCAATAGACGAATCTATCGTAGAACAAATTGAATATTAGTTATATAATAAAGAATGATCACCTGAAATAATTTTGGGTGATTTTTTATTATTGATTTTAAAAAGATACTAAAGAAATGCAAGTGTAAACAAAAAATATACAATAATATGCTAAAATTTAATGAGGAGGGTGTTTATGAAAAAGTATATAATGGCATTTGACTCAGGTACAACAAGCTGCAGAACATTGATATTTGACAGCGAATTCAACATAGTATCATCAGCTCAAAAGGAACTTAAGCAAATATTTCCAAAGCCCGGTTGGGTTGAAGAAGACCCAAATGAAATATTTTCAACTCAACTTGGAACAGCTGTTGAAGCTATGGCTAAGATAAACATAAATGCAAAGGATATAGTCTCAATAGGCATAACAAACCAACGTGAGACGACAATTGTGTGGGATAAGACAACAGGAGAAGTTTTGTATAATGCAATTGTTTGGCAGTGTAGAAGAACTTCAAAGTACTGTGACTATTTAAAAGCAAATGGACATAGAGATGAGATATATCAAAAAACCGGGCTTGAAATTGATGCATACTTTTCGGCGACAAAGATCAAATGGATTTTAGATAATGTAGAAGGTGCAAAAGAGAGAGCCAAAAAGGGAGAATTGCTGTTTGGAACGGTGGAAACTTTTTTAATTTGGAAACTCACAAAGGGAGTACACATTACAGACTATTCAAACGCTTCAAGAACAATGTTATATAACATAAACACTTTAGAATGGGACGAAGAACTTCTAAAGCTAATGGACATACCAAGAAGTATGTTGCCTGAAGTTAAAAACACTGCAGAAGTTTACGGAAAGACATCAAGAGAATTTTTTGGGGAAGAAATAAAAATTGCATCGGCTGTTGGAGATCAACAAGCAGCTCTGTTTGGACAAGGTTGTTTTAAGGAAGCTGAGGCAAAGAACACTTATGGAACAGGAGCATTTCTTTTGATAAATACGGGAGAAAAGAAAGTCGAATCTAAAAATGGATTGGTTTCAACCGTTGCATGGGGGATAAATGGGAAAATAACTTATGCATTAGAGGGCTCAATTTTTATAGCGGGTTCATCTATACAATGGCTTAGAGATGATTTAAAGCTTATCGACTCAGCAGAAGACTCAGAATATTTGGCAAACAAAGTAGATGATACAGAAGGTTGCTATGTAGTGCCGGCATTTACTGGACTTGGAGCTCCATATTGGAATCAATATGCAAGAGGAACAATATGTGGTTTGACACGAAGTGTGAAGAAAGCTCATTTAGTAAGGGCGACTTTGGAGTCTATGGCATATTTATCAAATGATGTTTTAAAGGCTATGGAAGAAGATTTGGGAGAGTTAAAAACTTTGAAAGTAGATGGCGGAGCAAGCTCAAATGATTTTTTAATGCAGTTCCAAGCGGATATTATAAATAGAGAAGTAATAAGACCTGAAAACATAGAGTCAACAGTGAGGGGGGCGGCATTTTTGGCGGCTCTTGGTGTTGGAATGTTTCAATCAATAGATGAAATTTCAAAAAAATTTAATGTTGATAAAATTTTTGAGCCGAATATGACAAATGAAACCAGAGAAAAAAAGCTCAAGCTTTGGCACAAAGCGGTTTCAAGAGCTTTTGATTGGGCGGAAGATTAAACTTTAATTTGTAGTTTTTATGGGTATATTTAATTTATTAATATAAGACTTGGGGAGCAGAAATGATAATAATAAAGAGAAGTGGAAAAACTGTAGAATTTGATGTGCAAAAGATAAAAAGAGCAATAGAAAAAGCATTTATATCAGTTTCTAAACCATATAAAGAAGATATATTGGAACAGATGGCAGTTGATGTTCAAAAAAAGGCAGAGAATAACTTTCCAAAAGACCATGTTGTAACAGTTGAAGAAATTCAAGATTTAGTAGAAATAACATTGATAGAATACAACTACTATACAGTTGTAAAATCATATATCTTATATAGAGCTTCTCATCACAAAATGAGGAAAGTATTGGAAGACTTTTCGGATTATTTTGACGATGCCGAACTGCTTGAAGTAATGAAGAAAATTCAAAAAGACTTCAAAGAAGACGTATATGAATTGGGAAGTCTGTATACAAAATTTACATCATTTGCAAAAGAAAATATGAATTTTGAAGATATTATAAATTCACTTATAAAAGCGGCAAGCGAATTAACTTCAAAGGACGCACCTAAATGGGAATATATAGCAGGCAGATTTTTAAGTTTTAATATTAACAGAAACATAGACAAAGAATCTAACAAGCATGAAATATATAGCTTTGCAGATAAGATTAAGTTACTAACTAAAGAAAATTTATATGGCAAGTATATACTTGAAAATTACACTGAAGAAGAAATCGAAGACCTTGAAAAATATATACAGCCCCAAAGAGATGAATTATTCAACTACTCGGGGTTGGAATTAGTATACAAGAGATACTTAATAAAAAACATGAATGGAGTTGTACTTGAAAAAGTCCAAGAGATGTTCATGGGGATTGCAATGCACTTGGCATTAAAAGAAAAAAATAGAGTTTATTGGGCGAAGAAATTCTATGATATACTTTCAAATTTAAAAGTTACAATGGCAACCCCAACAATGTCAAACGCACGTAAGCCTTTCCATCAACTTTCTTCATGTTTCATAGACACAGTTCCGGATAACTTAGATGGAATATACCGCTCAATAACCAATTTCTCACAAGTTTCAAAACACGGTGGCGGAATGGGATTATATTTTGGGAAAGTTAGGGCAATGGGATCAGATATAAGAGGGTTTAAAGGCGTTGCAGGAGGCGTAATTCGTTGGATAAGACTTGCAAATGATACAGCAGTTGCAGTAGACCAACTTGGAATGAGACAGGGCGCTTGTGCGGTATATTTAGACGTATGGCACAAAGATATTCCTGAGTTCTTACAGCTAAGAACAAATAATGGAGACGACAGAATGAAAGCACACGATGTATTTCCGGCAGTTTGTTTTCCAAACTATTTCTGGGAACTTGCAAAGAATGACTTAGACGCAAACTGGTATATGATGTGTCCTCATGAAATTTTAACTTATAGAGGATATGCTCTTGAAGATTATTTTGGTGATGAATGGGTTAGAAGATATAAAGAGTGTATTGAAGATGACAGAATAGAAAAGAGAGTTATGAGCGTAAAAGATATGGTAAGGCTCATCATAAAATCCACTGTGGAAACAGGAACTCCCTTTATATTCAATAGAGATGTAGTAAATAAATACAATCCAAATTCACACAAGGGAGTTATCTATTCATCAAACTTGTGCACAGAAATAGCTCAAAACACTTCTGAAATTGAATCGGTTTCAAAAGAAATAGTAGATGTAAATGGCGAAACAGTTGTAGTTACAACTACAAAACCGGGAGATTTTGTAGTGTGTAATTTAGCATCTTTAGTGCTTGGGAATATAAATATAACAGACCAAGAGGAACTTGAAGATGTAGTCAGCACAGTAGTGAGGGCGTTGGACAACGTAATAGATTTGAACTACTATCCGGTAGAATATGCAAAGATTACAAATGGAAGATACAGAGCAATAGGCCTTGGCACAAGTGGGTATCATCATGCGATGGTAAAACAGGGAATAATGTTCCAAAGTGAAGAACATTTAAAATTTGCAGATGAACTATATGAAAATATAAACTACTATGCAGTTAAAGCATCTGTAGAAATATCAAAAGAAAAAGGAAGTTATGAGTACTTTGAAGGTTCAGATTGGCAAAGTGGAGCATACTTTGAAAAGAGAAAATATACATCAGAAAGATGGACAGCACTTAGAAATGAAACAGCTAAGGGAATTAGAAATGCTTATCTTATGGCAGTTGCACCGACAGGATCTACATCTATAATAGCGGGAACGACAGCAGCAGTTGACCCGGTTATGATGAGATATTTCCTGGAAGAAAAGAAAGGGCAAATTGTACCAAGAGTGGCTCCGTCACTTAGCTCACAAACATTTTGGTTATATGAAAATGCACATGAAATTGACCAAACATGGGTAATTAAATCAGCCGGCATAAGACAAAGACATATCGACCAATCACAATCAGTGAACCTGTATATAACCACAGAATACACTATGAAGCGAATTTTGAACCTATTTATACAAGCTTGTGAAGAAGAAGTTAAGACTATCTATTATGTGAGAAGTAAGTCATTAGAAGTTGAAGAATGCGACAGTTGTAGTGCATGAGGAGGAAAAATGGAAGTAAAGAGAAAAGCTCTTTTTAATGAAAAAGGAGATATAGAACTCTCTAAGAGGAGAATGATAAATGGCAATACCACTAACTTAAATGACTTCAATAATATGAAGTATTCTTGGGTTTCGGATTGGTATAGACTTGCCATGAACAACTTTTGGATTCCGGAAGAAATAAATTTAACTCAAGACATAAAAGACTATAGAAAATTAGATGCGACAGAAAAAACAGCATACGACAAAATACTTTCCTTTCTTGTATTTTTAGACTCACTACAATCAGCAAATTTGCCAAACCTTTCAGAATTTATAACGGCAAACGAAGTAAATTTATGTCTGAATATTCAAACTTATCAAGAATCTGTCCACTCACAAAGCTATGGATATATTTTAGATACAATATGTTCTCCGGAAGAGAGAACAGAAATATTATACCAATGGAAAGATGATCCGATTTTGCTTGCGAGAAATAAATTTATAGGTGACCAATACAATGATTTTTACTATGAGAGGACAGAAGATAATTTAGCCAAGACATTGGTAGCCAACTATGTGCTTGAAGGAATATATTTCTATTCAGGGTTTATGTTCTTCTATTCTTTGGGAAGAATTGGTAAAATGCCGGGTACAGTTCAAGAGATAAGATATATCAACAGAGATGAAAATTCCCACCTGTGGTTGTTTAGAAGCATAATATTAGAACTTAAAAAAGAAGAACCTCAACTCTTCACAGACGAAAAAATTGAAGAATATAGAAATATGATTGTAAGAGGTGTCGAAGAAGAAATAAAATGGGCAGAATATGCAATAGGAAATAATGTAAAGGGTCTTAGTATGGACATGATAAGAAGTTATATTAAATATCTTGGAAACTTGAGAAGTAAAGGACTTGGATTTGGGATAATCTATCCCGGATTTGAAAAAGAACCGGAGAGTATGGCGTGGGTTAGCGAATACTCAGACCCTAATATGGTAAAGACAGACTTTTTCGAGGCAAAAGTTTCAGCTTATGCAAAGAGCAGTGTAATAGAAGATGATTTATAATTAAGATTTATAATTAAAATGGACAGTTTTAAAAATTGTCCATTTTTTACATTCAATTTTAGTTGGGGATATTAAACATGGGGAAGACACGAATTTTGTGAGGTTTGACCGAAAATGAAAATTTGTTTGTATGATTTATTATTTCGAGGGAGGGCTAAGGGCGTTGCGATTCTCCCTCACGCCCTCCCTCGAGCACCCACCCCCTACACCCTCAAAACGCTTTTTGGGCTGGTTTTTACATTTATGTTTCTATATTTTTAACATTTCGTTTTATTAGTGTTAATTGGTTTTATGAAGTTATAGTTGTTTTGATAACAAATGTAGGGGCGGCACGAGAGTAGCGAGGTCCGCCCGCGAATACATATAAATTAAAAGGCATTATAAAAGCAAAACTACTCCGGAAATTTAATTTCAAACAATTATTTAACAAAAATATTAAAATCGTGTTACAAAAGTTAAAAAATGTTATTTTAGTGGAAATTTTAATATTTTAGAGGTATACTTTAGTTAAGAAACAAGTGAGTGAGAGATTAGTTTACACAAATGGACTTAGGAGGAAAACAAATGAATAAAATCAATAGAAAAAGAATTACATCAGTTGCACTAGCATTTACACTTGCAGTAGCTGCACCGGTAAAAGCAAATTTTTCTAATTTTAATTTAGAACTTAATAAAGTAGCAGCAGCAGCGGTAGAATTAGAACTTTCTGAAGCAGCAAAAGAAGCAAAAGCAGCCGCTGGAAGAGCAAAAGTGGCTGCAGGAGATGCAAAAACAGCTGCAGTAGATGCAAAAACATCAGCAGAAGCAGCAGATAAAGCATTAGAAAAAGGTGTAGGTAGAGCAAAAGACGATGCAAGAGCAGCACAAGAAGCTGCAGACAGAGCAAAAACAGCGCAACAAGCCGCAGATACAGCAGCACAAGAAGCAAAAACAGCTGCAGCAAAAGCAGTACAAGAAGCAACTGATACAGAAAATGAAGAGGAAAAAGCAAAAGCACAAGCATCAGCAGAAGCAGCAAAAGCGGCACAAGAAGAAGCAACACAAGCAGCACAAGAAGCAAAAACAGCTGCGCAAGAAGCTGAAAGATATGCAAAAACAGCACAAGAAAAAGTTAATGCCAATGAAGTAGCAACGGCAAAAGTTGAACTTAAATCAGCTATAGATACAGCTAAAGGTAGTTTGAATACTGCTACTACAGATGTATATACTCAAGATTCTATAGATAAATTAAAAGCTGCAATAACAACAGCTGAAGGTGTTTATAATGATGATACTAAAAAATCAACAGATTATACTACAGCAAAAGCAAATCTTGAAAAAGTAAAACTTGAAAAGAAAACAGTAAAACCAACACCGGTTCCTACTTCAGTTACTTTAAACAGACCAACAGTATACTATAACAAGGTTACAGGAAGAACTACACCTTACGCAACTGTAACTTTATATAGAAATGGAAATAGAGTAGACTATGTAAAAGCCGACAGATACGGTGATTATACAATAAACTATAGATTTGGCGACTACAGATATGACAGATACAATGGAACAGCTTCAATAAGTTCTTACGGGGATAGATATGTATCAGGTTATACAACTGCAAACACTTATGTTCAAGCATATAACAATGGGGATTATTTAGGTTCTGCATATTCTGATTCAAGAGGATACTATACTATAAACTTTAACAAATATGTATACAATAGAAATAATACTGTGGTTTATACAAATGGATATAACAATAGCTACAACAATGGTTATGGATACTACGATTTATCGGATTATTATCTACAAGCTGAATTAGATGGAAAGTATTCTGAGAAACAATATTTAAATAAAGCTTATATTGATAGATATTACAATAATGGATATTATAATAACTATGCATACGCACCAAGAGTAACTCAAGCTATAGCTGGAACAAGCACTGTAAAAGGTAGTGGAGTTAATGGATATGCAACAGTTGCGGTTTATGATTCTAAGGGAATCAGACTTGGCAGCGGAACTGCTTATAGCAATGGAGAATTCACTATTAGCTTAAACAGAGATTTAAAAGCTGGCGAAGAAATCAAAGTAACTGCAAACTACTCTAACTTGAGAGAAAACAGCACAACTTATAAGGTTGCTGGAGAAGTTAAGAAAGACACTTATAACTACACAGTAAACTTAGCTATAGGCGATAAGAGAATAACAACTACAAAAGACGGCGTTACAACAACTACAACAATGGATGTAGAAGCTTACATCAAAGAAGGCAGAACAATGTTACCAATCAGATTTGTAGCTCAAGCTTTGGGATACAATGTAACTTGGAATGATGTAACAAGAATTGCTTCTTTCACAGATGGTAAGAGAGTTGTTATAATCAATATTGACTCAAGGGAATTCTATGTAGATGGAATAAAGAACACATTCAGTGTAGACCCTGAAATCAAAAATGGCAGAACAATGCTACCTGTTTCAGAAATTGGAAAGGCTCTTGGCATGACTACTGGTAATAAGGGCGACAACAAAAATATTGAATGGGATTCAGTAAGAAGAGAAGTTAAGATCCAACTAACTAAATAAACTCACTTGAAAAAAGGGCAACTTAGGTTGCTCTTTTTTACGTTAATGGGTATAAACGTGTAGGAAATATTTGCTTAATATCATGTTAATTTTTTTGAGGAGAAATTTATGAAAGTTAGTAAGAAAAGTTTGGTTTTATTTGCGGCAATCGTCTGGTCAATAGCAGGTCTTAATGTTTTAAAAATAGGGGTTAGTGTCTATTCAAAGTATTTAGTGGCGGTTAATTTTGCTTTGAGCACTATAGTATTTTTAATTTTTTGGAATATGATTTTCAAGAAAATGGTTGATAAAAATATAATAAGAATAAAGAGTTTGCCACATGAAAAATATAATTTTTGGAAATTTTTTGATTTAAAATCTTTTTTGATTATGGCTTTTATGATGAGCATGGGAATTAGTTTAAGGCTTTATAATTTAGTGCCTGATGTTTTCATAGCTGTTTTTTATTCTGGATTAGGGACAGCACTGGCACTTGCAGGTGTTAAATATTTTTATAAGTTTTTAAAATATTAAGAGCGAGTTTTTCGCTCTATTTTTGTTGGATTTTAACTTAAAAAATAGGTTTGAAAAATAAAAATGGGTGAGCAGAGGCCCACCCACAGTGGTATTAAATATTTTTAAATGCTTGGTCTAAATCGGCTATGATGTCTTCGACATTTTCTATTCCAATGGATAGTCTGACTGTATTCTCTTTTATTCCGGCACGCTCTAAGGCTTCTTTTGATAGCTGACGATGAGTCATGCTTGCGGGATGCAAGACGTGAGTTCTGACATCTCCAACGTGAACTACGAGTGTAGCAAGTTTTAGGTTATTTATCCATTGTTTTGTCTTTTCAAGTCCACCTTTTATTCCAACTGAAATTACTCCGCTTTGACCTTTAGGTAGGTATTTTTTTGCAAGTTCATGGTACGCATCATCTTCAAGCCCCGGGTAGTGTATCCATTCAACTTTTTCGTGAGTGTTTAAATATTTTGCAACTTTAAGTGCATTTTCGGAGTGTCTATCCATTCTAAGGGCGAGTGTTTCTATTCCGAGGTTTGTAAGGAATGCATTCATTGGTGAAGCCGGTGTACCAAAGTCACGAATGTATACTACTTTAGCTTTTACTGCGTATGCAGCTTTACCAAAGGTTTCTGTGTAAGACAGGCCGTGGTAATTGGGGTCTGGTGCAGAAATGGATTCATAGCCATTTTTTTCCCAATCAAAATTTCCGCTGTCTACAATAAGCCCGCCTACTGCAACTGCATGACCGTCTAAGTATTTTGTTGAAGAGTGAGTTACGATATCTATGCTGTGCTCAAATGGTCTGCATAGATAAGGTGTTGCAAATGTATTGTCTATTATCACAGGTAGCCCATGTTTGTGTGCGATTTCTGAAATTTTTTCTAAATCTAAAATTTCAAGACCGGGATTTGCTATTGTCTCTCCAAAGACAAGTTTTGTTTTTTTGCTAATTGTTTTTTCTAATGCTTCAAAGTCATTTAAAGGAACAAATTTTGTTGTGATACCAAGTTTTTTGATTGTTGAAGATAGAAGAGTGATTGTACCTCCATAGAGGTTGTCCATGGCAATTATTTCATCACCTGATTCGCAAATATTTAATATTGAGATTAGGTTTGCTTGTTGTCCGGAAGATGTTGCAACAGTTGCGACTCCTCCTTCAAGAGCAGTAACTTTTTTCTCTAATGCTGTAACAGTTGGGTTGGAAATTCTTGTATACATATCTCCTTCTTTTTTTAAATCGAATAAGTCTGCTACTTCGTCTGCATTGTCATATTTATATGTTGTGGATTGAACTATTGGCACTGTTCTTGATTCTCCGTTTTTTGGATCATATCCTGCTTGAATACAGAGTGTTTCTGATAAATAATTTGTCATGTTTTTCCTCCTTAGTTGTATAAAAAAAGAGCCCTCGTATAAGGACGAAAGCTCGTGTTACCACCTTAATTTTTCACTAGCTTGCACTAATGAACTCAATAGGTATCTATCAATACCCTCTGCTGTAACGGGCAATCCCGTACTCGCCTAACTTTAGCTTAGC
>NZ_JAXDSS010000065.1:0-22706 GCF_034090345.1 Peptoniphilus sp.
CACTTGTCATAAAACTGTACAGTATTCCATTGTCTTCAAAAGATAGGTGGTGTGAAATAGAAGTTTCCCTTTTTGTACCCTCTCCGCCAATTCCAACGTTAAAGAAAGGGTCGTTTTCTGAAAGTTCTACTTCTTCCGGGGTCATTTATTTTTAACTTGCTAAAAACAAACTTTCTAAACGAGTGAAATAAAAATCGTGTCCGCTTATTTGTCTTTTTTCTGTATATGGTTGGTCTTCAAGTTTAGGTTGGTTTGAAAAAACTTTGTCTAAGTGTAATTCTCCCATAGTTCCATTGCTATCCTTATAGCTGACGCTGATAGCCTTTCTCTTGTTCATTCTATTGCCTTCAGCATCTGTATCTGCCATATTCAACATAGTAATTCCATCAAACTTAAAGTCTCCTATAGTTTCGGGGACAACTGCTTCAAATCCTGCTTTCTTTTCAGCTTTTTTAATATCTTCATATTTTGTATAGTTGTAATAAGAAGTTGAAGAGCTTATTGTGCCTGTTATAGTACCTATTGCATAAGCTCCTACTCCTCCTACTAAAATACAAATCACTAAAGCTACTGCTAGTTTTAATTTCTTCATTCTCTTCATCATAAATCCTCCTCTTTCTCGTTCCAAGTTTCTTATTTGTAAATCAATCTTATTTTTTACAAAGTCGGAAGGAAATACTTTATCAACAGAAGAATTAATTTGTTTTTTCAATTCATCTTCAAATTTTTCTTTATCAACCATTTGCTTCCTCCCTTTTCGGCAATACAACTTCTGAATTTAGCTTTTCCAATTCTCTTTTCAAATCTTTTCTAGCCTTATACAGCCTTGACTTGACAGTTCCTTGAAAACTCCCGCAAATCTGAGCAATTTCTGCAATTGTGAAATCATTGTAGTAATATAGCACTATGACTTCCCTAAGTTTTGGTTTTAGATTCATAAGACAAATTTGAATTTCATCTTCCAATGCAATTTTATCTTCTTGGCTATTTTCAGTTCCCTTGACTTCAATTTTTTCTAAGATATCTTGTTCAGGAAATTCTCTTTGATTCTTATTGTATTTTTTATATGCTCTATTTTTCAAAATGGCATATAGCCATGTCTTCAATTTAGTGTAATCTTTTAAATCAGACATGTTTCTATAAGCTGATACAAATGTATCCTGTAGTACATCTTCAGCATCATAAGAATTTCCTAAAATTAAGTATGCTGTTCTGTATAGTCGTAAACTATACTCTTCATACAACCGGTTAAAAGCTTCTTTGTCGCCGGCCTTTATAGCTTCAACCATTTGGATATCGTCCATGCTCAGTCTCCTTTCTCTTTGATGCATCTATATATAAGAGTCTTTTAGAACTCAAAAGGTTCATTTATTAAAAATTTTTCAAAATATTTATAATTTTTGAGAAAATAAAAAAGAGCCTGCACACCACAAGCTCTTAATTATATAAATTTCTGTCCCCAAACTTGATTTTACTATCCACAACTACTCTCTCTGAAGGTAGTTCATATTTATCCACCATAGTAAAGAGTACTTTTGCAACTTCTGCTCTACTCATTGGATTATTTGGATAGAGCATACCTCCTGCTCCGCCATTTACAACTCCAACTTTCACAAGTGCTCCAATGTAGCCTTTGTTTTCATTTCTAATAGAAGATGAGTCTGCAAACTTAGATGCTGCAGCAGAATCCGGTTTTACTTTGTATATATAACCGATAATTCCCATTACTTCTTGTCTTGAAATAGGTTTGTTTGGATTCAAAGCTCCGGTTGTCGGGATCAAATAACCGGCCTTAATCGCCTTGGCAATATCTTGGTAGTACCAATCTGATGTAGACACATCAGAAAATGTAACTGCATAAGTTTTTTCCAACCCTGCCATGGAATTTATTATGGAATAAAACTCTGCTCTACTCATCATATCGTCGGGTTTAAATGTATCCTGGGCATAACCTGTCATAAAGCCTCTATCGCTCATATCGTCAATATAGACTTTAGCCCAATGATTCTTAGTGTCCTTAAATACCTTTGCATATGCCGTGGAAGAATTGAACAAAATTATAAGAGAAAGTAATGTAAACAAAAACTTAACACTTCTTTTCATTTCATCACCCTAATCTTATTTACAAATTAATTGTAACATCATTATCTAATTTGTAACTTTAAGTTTATGTTACAGATAATCTGAAGTTTGTAATAATTCTGAAATATTTGGATTTTCTGGGTATAATTAGTGTAAAATCTATCTTAGATATTCAAAATAGCAGGAGGAAAAATGGAATTATTAGAATTTTTAAAATCTCAAAATATAGATGAAAATTTACTCAACGAGGTAAATAAATTTAGAGCTTATTATAAACTGGATAAAGATTTGGAGTACAGAGTTCCTGAAGTCAATTTTAAATTTTATGGAAAAGAAGTTTGGGAAAAGGCAATAGCCGGAATACTCTCCGGCAATCACATACTTTTAACAGGGCCGAAAGCCACCGGTAAAAATGTTCTGTCTGAAAACTTAGCTACACTTTTTAGCAGACCGCTTTGGACTATTTCTTTAAATGTAAATACGGACTCGGCTTCTCTCATAGGAACTGACACTTTTAGAGATAACAATGTTATTTTAAAAAAAGGTCCCGTTTATGAGTGCAGCGAGTTCGGAGGCTTTGGAGTGTTTGACGAAATAAATATGGCTAAGAACGAGGCGCTTTCTGTTGTGCATTCGGCTCTTGACTACAGAAGAATTATAGATGTCTCAGGATACGGCAGACTTAAATTACATGAGGCGACGAGATTTATTGCAACTATGAACCACGGATATATTGGGACGAGAGATTTAAATGAGGCGCTTGTATCCAGATTTATGGTTATTGAAATGCCGACTATTTCGGAAGAAAACTTAAAATCAATTTTAAGGGATAAAACTAAACTTACTGAAAAATATATTGAATTGTTTACAAGATTTTTCTTGGATATTGAATTAAAAAGTTTAAATTCTGAAATTTCTTCAAAGCCTATAGACCTACGTGGTCTACTCGGAGCTATAAAACTAATGGAGATGGGGTTAGATATAAAAAGTGCAATTGAGATGGGCATAAGTCATAAATCTTTTGACTCTTACGAAAGCGAAATAGTTGGGGATGTTTTAAAAACTTTGATTAGAAAAGATTTAAAATCCGAGGAATTATTTAATGAGTAGGAATAAAAATATTGTATGGACAGTTTCAGAGGATTACTCAGATGTAAACACAAATTCCTTTCTATCTGAAACTCCTTACAAACTTGCCTTGCTTGGAATTTCACACAAACTCTACAATAAATTTGCAATCGAAAAATTTTTGAGTTTTCACATAAATTCCAAAACCAACTATAAAGATTTAAAGATGATTATGGCGCTTGCTATTGAAAGTGCCACAAGAGAAAAGCTATTTGAACTCCGTCCGGGAACGGTTGACTTTTTTGAAGATTTCTTAAAAAGTTTAAAACACAAATATGAATTTTTGGAACCTACTTCTATAGGCGAAGAATTGGAGAGAGCTTACTATTCGAACTTTTTGAACAGACCGAGGATTGTAAACCGAAGCCTTGAAGAAATGTTAAATGAAATAGAAAATTTTCGTTCTCTCGACACTTATGAACTCTTAAATTTTTTAAAGAATTTATATCAAAAATACTTTCATGTGTATGACACAGCGGCAACTGATAAGGTTGAAAAATTTATAGAAAAAGTTAAGTCTAAGCAGATAATAAATCCTATGATTGTAAACGTGAAAGAGGTTGAAATTTCTGACCTTGAAAAATTCAATATTGAATCTGCCGAGTTCACTCAATCGATTTACGAAGATTTAAAAGAGGTTATAGACAAGTCTAATATAAAGTCCGGGGCTAAGGATTACTCGGCAATAGTTGAGAGAAGATATGGTAAATCTATTGGAAGGCTCAATGAAGTAAAAAAACTTGAAAGTGAAATTTGCACCGGAATACATGAAAATGTAAAGTTACACTTTACCAATGGCGAGTACACTATGAAAGATTCTTTCTTCAAAGCTCAAGCTGATGAAGTGCATACTAAAAATTTAGAAAAATATCGTGCAGATGAATTGCACTTTAAAAGAGCCACAATAAATTTAAAAGAAGTGTTGAAAAACTCAATTTTAAAAAATTCTGAACAGTACAATATTCGCAGTACAATGGGCGAATTGGTTGCAAGCGAAATATGGAAGATTTTATATTCTAACAATCAAAAAATTTTCAAAAGAAACTATTCAGATGACCTTGGAGATATTTCAGTAGATATTCTCTTGGATTCTTCCGCTTCTCAAACTGTTAGGCAGAGCGAAGTTGCAATTGAGGCATTTATAATCGCAGAAGCTCTTACTTCTTTAAATATAGACACAAGAGTTATTTCATTCAGCAACTTTTTTGACAGAATGATTATAAAAACTTACAGGGACTATCACGACTCAAAACTCAAGAACTCAGAAATTTTTAAATTCCAAGGCTCCGGTAGCAATCGTGACGGATTGGCTATAAAATTGATTACTAACTTGATAGAAAAAAATCCACACGATAGAAAATTTTTGATTATTCTTTCAGATGGTAAGCCGAATGACGAAACGGACCTCGGTTTAATTGGCATGGCAGACCTTGGTGTTGAAAATTATGTTGATGAAATTGCAACGTTTGACACTTACAATTCAGTAATGAAAGCAAGGCTTATGGGGATAAATGTGTTAGGTGTATTTACAGGTCTTGAAGAAGATTTAGAAACAGAGAAAAAAATATTCGGAAGTGACTTTGCATACATCACTGATTTGAAAAGATTTCATTCAATTGTCGGAATATTCTTTAAAGCAATTGCAAATAAAATAAATTAAAGTCGCCTTAGTGACAAGACGACTTTTTCTTACTCATTCGCTTCCTTGCTGTTTATGAAGATAAAACCACCTAGAGAATAGGCAAGCGGAATAATCAAATCCATATATACCTTGTAAAATGTTAGCTTACTTATCACAAAGATTAAGCTGATTGCAACTATCCATATTGCTAAATTTATCAAATATTTTTTACTTTTTATATAGTTCTTTACCTTTTTTGTATAGTTCTCTTCTAATAACTCAATAGTTAGATGAAATAGACACCACTAAATAACCGATATGGGTTATTGGCTCTTTTGACCATTGCACGTCTGTATTCATAAGGTATATGACTCTTTCTCTTGTCAGTTGTTGCCATTTTGGCCACACTTCAAGGTCATGATACCTTACCAAGACATATATACAAAATATAAAAAATAAAAAGTAGGCTACACTTATTTTTCTTCTAATCTTCATTTATACTCCTATTACCAATCTATCTTAATAAATTTAAACTATATCCCTTTTATTTTGTACATTAATTAATTGATTCTCCATTAATTAATCCTCAAAAATCTACCCCTGTTATTATGCCTATATAAATTAAAATAATATTTCATACGTATCTCTAAATATGTCTAAATATTTTATTTAACTTAATATATTTTTTTACTTTTGTCAATAATCATGCTAACCTAATAATTACATATAAAAAATGGCACTTCTAAAAGAAATGCCATCCAATTTTAAATTATTTCTATTTATCCGAAAAATCCATTTATTATCAAAAGAACTACAAATCCTATAGCCCAAGCTATTGTTGTTGGGATAGACCAAATTCTAATTTGCTCTTTAGCATCGCTTATTCCCATAGTTCTATTTACAACCCAGAAGAATGAATCACTGAATTGGCTGAAGAATAATGAACCTATACATGCTGAAAGTGTGGCAAATGTAGGATTAACTCCTAAAGATGACATAATAGGGGCAGTGATTGAAGCTGCTGTAAGCATTGCAACTGTTCCCGAACCTTGGATAAGTCTCATCATTGTAGCTATTATAAATGGTAAGAATAATGGCGGAATTGCTGTTGTGGCAATGCCTTTTGCTATATATTCTCCAACTCCGCTTGTTCTAAGTACAGAACCCAAAGCTCCCCCACCACCTGTTACAAATATTATTATTCCGGCTGATGCCAAACCTTTTTCCATCATCTTGGCAATTTCATCTCTTGGTGCATCTTTAACAAGTAAGAATAATGCTAATAACACCCCAACTGCAACGGCAACTATAGGTGCTCCTGTAAAGTTTATTATCCATTTTAAAGTTTCATTTTCAACTCCTATTAGTGCAGTTACGTTTTGTAAAAGTATCAACACTATTGGAACTATTATTGGCAAGAATGAAGAAAATGCACTTGGTAAGTTTTCGTCAAAGTCAGCTAATATTTTATCAGCTATAGCTTCGCTTCTCTCTCTTGTCCAACCTTCTCCATCTTCTGTAGGAATTTGATAAATCTTTTTACCAATGTACTTAGCATATACTAAACAAGCTGCTGACATAGGTATAGCTATTAATATCCCCCATAATATAAGTGAGCCTATATTGGCTCCAAATATACCGGCCGCTCCTATAGGACCGGGTGTTGGCGGAATTAATGAGTGAGTTATTACAAGTCCTGATGCAAGAGCTACTCCAAGTCCAACCATTGACTTTTTACTTTGACGAGAAAGTGCTCTTGCAAGTGGTGCTAAGATTACAAAGCCTGAATCACAAAATATTGGAATTGAAACTAAAAACCCTGTTATCGTAAGAGCTATTTCTTCTTTGTCCTTGCCTAATACTTTTAAGAATGTATATGCCATCTTTTTAGCTGCACCACTAAATTCAAAAATTTCTCCCATCATAACTCCAAGACCTATTATTACTCCTATGCTTCCAAGAGTTCCTCCAAATCCATCGGTTATCGCCTTTATTAGATTAGGTGCGGGAAATCCTCCTATAGCTCCTATTAGTAAACTCGCTATAATCAGCGCTAAGAAAGTGTGAACTTTAGTTTTTAAAATCATAAATACCAAGAATACTATGCCTATTACCATGGCTATAATCATTCTCTCAGGCGAAAGCATCAATTCTCCCATTATTTAACTCCTCCACTTTTAAATTGGTTTGCATATTTTGCCGCTACTTTTACAGCTTCTATCATACTTACAGAACTTGCCGTGTTAGTTCCGGCTATTGGATAAGCTGTACCATGGTCTACACTTGTTCTTAAAAACGGCATGGAATTTGTAAGCGAAATTGTCTTTTCAAAATTATATGTCTTAGTTGCAACGTGTCCTTGGTCGTGATACAAACTCAAAACAGCTGCGTAACTTCCGTGAAGTGCTTGATGGAATACAGAGTCTGCAGGAACCGGTCCTGCAACGTCATATCCTTCTTCTTTAGCTTTTTTAACAGCCGGTTCTATTTCATTTACTTCTTCCCAACCAAATAATCCGTGTTCTCCCGAATGAGGGTTGAGCCCTGCAACTGCAATAGTTCCTTTAACTCCTAGTCTGTGCATAGCTTCTGTACATCTCTTTATATAGTCTAAAACTCTATCGTATTTAATTGTGTCTATTGCATCTTTAAGGCTTAAATGTCTTGAAAGGAAAAATACTCTCAAATTTTCAACTTCGAACATTGTAAGAGGGTCTTTTACTCCGGAAATATCTTCAAACATTTCTGTATGTCCTATATATGGAACTTTCGCAGCTCTTAAAGATTCTTTATTTATAGGGGTTGTAGCTACTGCATCAACATCTCCATTCATTGCAAGTTCTCCGGCTTTTTTTACATATTGATAAGAAGCTTCCCCACAAAGTGCATTTACTTTTCCAAATTCATAGTCTTCTTTAACTATTCCCAAGTCAATAAGGTCTATTGTACCTTTTTCGAAAAGAGCTTCTGATACTTCTTTAATGATATTAATCTTTAAATCTAACCCCGTTACGTCTAATGCTTTTTTTACTACAAACTCGTCTCCTACTAATATCAATTTTGATATTTCCTGAACTTCATCACTTGCCCATGTGTGCATTGTGATTTCAGGGCCTATCCCTGCAGGGTCTCCAAGTGGTATTGCTATAATTGGCTTTTTCATTTATTTCCTCCTCAAATATTTTTTAACTTATTAATGCACTTACTCATTGCAAACTTATCTCCTACCATGCCTCCTTTAGAAATAATTCTGAGTTGTGGGAAATCTCCACCCATAATTCTTCCATATGCAACCAAAGGTAAAACTTCTTCTCTTATTTCAATTCCAATCGCGCCCGATTCTTCTGAAAGTGCAACAGTAATATCTCCTCCGGTACAAAATACTCCCGAAAAATTATGCTCTAATTTCAAAATTTTACTCGCCAGTTTTGCAAGTCCGGTTGAAATTCTAATAGATATATCATCTATAGAAATATTTAATCTTTTTGAAATTTCTTTTAAATCTAATCTACTTTGACCGTCTCTATAAGGGGTGGTTGTTATCATCAAAACTTCTGTTTCAAATAACTGAGCATCTGATTTTTTAACCAGTTCTGTCATATAATTTTCTAAATTAATTTCCTCGACAAATTTTAACGGGTCGACTTCTACTACTTTTACATTGTGGTCAAAAATTGTTTCATTAATTTGTTTTATAGTTATATCTGTTACGGAGCCTACAATCATCAGTAATTTATTGTCTTTACCTTCATTTTCTAATATCTTCTGTGTTAGAACTTTAGTAAATGGGCCAGCGTCCACTGCAAAAGATTTCTCTTCGGAAATAACTACAGCTTTTGCTATTTCCTCTAAATGTCTATTAGATACTCCATCAAAAATAATCAATTTAGTGCCTTTTTTCTTTTCACTTTTTATCAATTCAGCTATATACTCTGCGCCTTTTTCTACGTCTTTTAAATATATAGATTTAACTTGATTTTCTAAATTCTTTGACAACAAAGCTTCTACATCGTTTGAAAATACCGGTGTCTTTGAATCCTTCCCGGCATCTGTATTCATGAGTAGAGATCCATTTACAATCATAGTTCCATTTACTACAATTCTCCCACTGTCGGGATATGCCGGAACACAAATCCCAATATAGTCTTCAAGTTCATCTAAAAATGCTCTCAATTCACTTCCAAGATTCCCCCTCAAAGTTGAATCTATTCTCTTAGAATATAAAATAACTTCGTCATCTTTTAATTTTTTTAAGCCTTCTCTAACTCTTTTATAGGCTTCTTCAGGTTCAATAGCCCTTGAATTAGTAGTGTATGCAACAACATCCATATCTCTTGGAATTTCATTAAAAGAATTTAAAAGACTGCATGCCGTCAGCCCTATTTTTTTCATTAGAGAGCAATTTGCATTTGCCCCTGTTAAATCATCTGCTACCATTACAACTTTTGCCATATAGCACCTAAACTTTCATATATTTTATTTCAGATTCCATTAATCTTTTTTCGAATTCACTACTTAAACCTTGGTCAGTTATAAATAAATCAAAATCTTTTACATCGTGAACATAGTACAAATTTGAATTGTTTATCTTCCCACTGTCTGCAATCAATATAGATTTTTTTGAATTCTTGACCATTTCAATTTTTGATAAGATCTTATTTTCAGATGGAGTGAAAATTTTTAAATCATTCGATATACTTGACGCCCCTAAAAAAGCTATATCTGCAGAAAGTCTTTCAAGACATAGTTGAGTGAGTATGCCATTCATACTATTGGTTTCGTTACTCAATAATCCTCCTAAAACTATTAAATTTATTCCTGATGTTTCTTTTAAGTAGTTAACAATTGATAAGTCTTGAGTTATCACATTTAAATGTCTGAAATCTCTTAGCTTGATTTTTTTAGACAATTCATAACAAGTACTTCCCGAGTCCAAGAAAACTGTCATATCTTCTTTAATAAAATTAATTGCCCCTTCTGCAATTTGTCTCTTCTTGTTAATATTTTTCACTTTCTTTTCATCTATAGAAATTTCTACATCTAATGCTCTACTTGGATAAGCCCCTCCTATTCCTCTTACTGCAAGACCTTTTTGCTCCAACTCCAATAAATCTCTTCTTATTGTCATCTCAGAAACATTGAATTTTTCAGCTAATTTTTCAATAGTTATAAATTCAGAATTTTTAAGTTGTCTATAAATTTCTTTAGTTCTGATTTCTTTATTCATAGTCTTCACCTAATTTAGATTTTAATCAGATAAAAAAGTATTGTCAATAAAAGTTGTTACATTTTGTTAAATTTGTTAATTTTTTTCATTGATTGGCATAAAAAATAGATAGTGCATCAAAAATACTAATTTTCGACACACTATCTATTCTATTTTTAGTTTTAATTATTTTCTGTCGCATCAGAAGGAACATCTATGTTGTCAAATTTCTTCAATATGTCCATAAATTGTTCCCCTGTTATAGTTTCTTCTTTTAGCAAGTATCTTGCAATTTCATGAAGGGCTTCCATATTGTCTTTTAATATATTCACAGCTTCAAGATGAGCTTTTTCCACTATTTTAAATACTGCATCATCTATTTCAGCTTGTTTCTTAGGTGAAACTGTCAGTGATGAATCTCCACCCAGATATTGATTTGTCATAGCTTCCATTGCCACAAAACCAAATTCATCACTCATGCCGAACCTGGTTATCATAGTCTTTGCTATTTTAGTAGCTTTTTCTATGTCATTTGAAGCTCCTGATGTCTTCAAATTAAAAATCAATTCTTCGGCACTTCTGCCGCCTGTCAAAGTTACTATTTGACTGAATAAATCTTTACTGCTCATCAAGAATTTTTCTTCTTCATCAACTTGCATAGTATATCCAAGAGCTCCCGATGTACGAGGAACGATTGTAATTTTATGAACAGGTGCTGAACCGTTCTGTTTTGCCGCAACAAGTGCGTGTCCAACTTCATGGTATGCAATTATCTCTTTTTCTTTTGGAGAAATTACTGCATTCTTTCTCTCGTATCCGGCCAAGACAACTTCAACGGACTCTTCTATATCTCGCTGGCTCATAAGACTTCTGCCCTCTCTAACTGCCCTTAATGCCGCTTCATTTACCATATTGGCCAAATCGGCTCCACTTGCTCCTGCAGTAGATCTTGCAACTTGATTGAAATCTATGTCAGCTTCTTTTTTTATTAATTTTGCATGCACTTTTAATATTGCTTCTCTTCCGGCTAAATCCGGAAGTTCCACAGGTACACGTCTATCAAATCTACCCGGTCTTAACAATGCCGGGTCTAATGACTCCGGTCTGTTTGTAGCTGCTAGTATTACAACTCCATCATTTCCTTCAAACCCGTCCATTTCGGAAAGTAACTGATTTAAAGTTTGTTCTCTTTCATCATTACCGCCAAATCCTGCTCCATCACGCTTTTTACCTATTGTATCAATCTCGTCTATAAAGATTATACAAGGCGCTTTTTCATGAGCTTGTTTAAACAAATCTCTGACCTTGGCAGCTCCAAGTCCCACAAACATCTCTACAAATTCAGAACCTGAAATTGAAAAGAACGGCACTTTTGCCTCTCCGGCAACTGCCTTTGCAAGAAGTGTCTTACCGGTCCCCGGAGGTCCTACCAACAAAGCTCCCTTAGGCAACTTAGCACCTATTGAAGTATATTTTTTAGGTTGGTGTAGAAAATCAACTATTTCTGTCAAAGCTTCTTTGGCTTCATCTTGCCCGGCTACATTTTCAAAAGTAATGCCATCTGTTGACTCAACATAGATTTTTGCATTGCTCTTGCCAAAACGCATTGGTCCTATTCCACCTTCTCCACCGAATTTTTTCAGTACGAATTTAAATAGGATTATATAAAGAAGTACCATCATTCCAAAAGTATATAGAAATGATAAAAACATCGCCACCGGAGCAGGAACTTCTTTAGTAAACTCTCTGTTAACTTTTACATTATTTTCAAGCATCAAATCCACTATGCCTTGATGTCCTTCAACTCTATTTGTCTTATATTCTGTAGGTTTATCAGATTTTGAATCTGCAACTTCAAAAGTATAGTTTCTATCTTTCACACTAACTTCTTTAACTTTTCCACTTTCTATCATACTTACAAATTGGTCATAAGATACTTCTTTGATCTCCGGGTTTTTCTCTTGTAAAAACCTGTTCATAAAAGGAACTAAAAGTATCGCAACTATCGCCAAAATATAGTAGATATTCCTCGGATTTTTTAAGTTGTTAAATTTATCTTTATCCTTATTTTTATTTTTCATATCTTTATTATCTGCCATTTATTCACTCCCCAACTAAAATATTTGCAGTGATAACATTATACCCATTTTTCTGACCAAATTTAACCTTTATTTTGAAAATAAAAAATTCATATATTAAAAGTCAGAAATTTTCAATATTTCTGACTTTTAAATAATTTAAAATTTACAAATTTCTATTTTAAAGTTCTTCTATTTTCAAGTGCAGTTGAGATTGTAATTTCATCATAGTATTCCAAATCTCCACCAACGGGAAGACCGTACCCTATTCTTGAAACTTTAATCCCCAGCGGTTCAATCAGCCTTGAAATATAAAGAGCCGTTGTATCTCCTTCGGTTGTCGGGTTTGTCGCAACAATTATCTCTTTTATATCTTCTGTCTCAAGCCTCTTTATCAGGCTCCCTATGCTCAATTCATCTGCATGGATTGCTCTTGATGGAGAAATTGTCCCATGTAGCACGTGATATAATCCATGATAACAATTACTACGTTCTAAAGCTTCAACATCTTTAGGGTATTCCACAACGCATATTGTGCTTGTATCTCTTGTATTGTCTCTGCAAATATAACAAACATCTTCATCTGTAAAATTTTGACACCTATCACATTTGTGTATGTTTTGTTTTGCTTCAAGCATTGCATTTGAAAGTTCTCTTACCTCTTCATCCTTCATATCTATTACGTGATATGCCAATCTTTGAGCTGTCTTACTTCCTATGCCCGGCAATTTATTTAGTTGAGATATTAACTGTTCAATAGACTTTGCACGTTTTGCCATTATTATAGCCCCGGAATGTTAAGACCGCCTGTTATTTTACCCATTTCGGAATTAACTTTATCCTCAGCTGTTCTCATTGCTTCACCAATAGCTGCTACAATTAAATCTTCAAGCATTTCAACATCTTCCGGGTCTACAACTTCAGGGTCTATCTTAACGCTTATAAGTTCTCTATTCCCATTGACAGTTGCTCTTACTGCTCCACCGCCTGATGAAGTTTCAACTTCTTGATTTTTTAAATCTTCTTGCAAAGTCTCCATTTGTTTTTGAATCTTTTGCATTTGTTTCATCATATTATTCATATTTCCGCCGCCCGGAAATCCGCCAAATCCTCTTGCCATGTTATCCTCCTAAATTTTCTTATAGTTAAATTATATCAATATTTTCTTCGCCGACAAGTTTTTTCAACTTTTCTATAATTTGTTCTCTATTTTTTAAATCTTTTATTTCCAATTTTAATTCAATTGAATCTCCATAGGTCTCTTTTAATAGAGCTATAAGTGCTTTTTTATTTTCATCTCTCGAACTCATCTTATAAAACATTTCATCGACTATATCAAAGTATAGTACCACTGTTCCATTTAGAACTTCCAGATCACGTACTTTTTCTAACAATACAGCCGTCGACATTTTGTTTCTATTTTTTAAATTTGAAATCACTTGATTCCATTCTGATTTTAATTTTTGAGTTGATAAAGAGATTTCACCTTTTTTACCGGTTTCTATCTTGTCATTCGAAGCTTGTTCAGGCTCATCTTTTTCAACCTTATTTGTCACCGCCCTATCAACAGGTTTTTCTTTTACTCTTTCAACTACTTTCGACTCATTCGATTGAACTCTATGGTCTTTGAATTTATTTAAATCCAAATTACCAATACTTATAGAGTTTAATTTATCTTCTAATTCTTTTAATCTCAACTCTACATCTGTAACTTGAGTACATAATTCAACAAGGCACATCTCAATCATTACACGCTTGTCCATTGAATATTTAATATTAGAAAGAGTGTTGTTTAATACCTTTATTATCTCTATTATTCTACTTGCCCCTGCTTTTTTAGCTTGATCTTTATATTCTTCAAATTTGCTGGTATATACTAAATCTTCAGAATTAGTTGCACCTATAACCATAATATTTCTAAAGTGAGTTATCAAATCACTTATCAAAATTGTTATATCTTTTCCCGCTTTATAAAGTTCATCCATCTCAGCAAGTGATTTTGCAAGATTTTTTTCAATTATAGCATCTGATAAATTAAATAAAAATTTATTTGAAGCAATTCCCAATATATCAATTGCCCTTTCATATGTTAATTTTTCATCTGAAAAAGAAAACAATTGGTCTAAAAGTGAAAGACTGTCTCTCATTGCCCCATCTGAATTATTGGCTATCAACTCAAATACTTCCGGTTCAACTTCTCTATTTTCTATTTTTGAAATTCTCTCTAAATTTGAATATATTTCATCTTCACTTATCCTCTTAAAATTATATCTTTGAAGTCTCGATAAAATTGTTGTGGGAATTTTTTCAGGTTCAGTTGTCGCCAAAATAAATATCAAATGTTTTGGTGGCTCCTCTAATATTTTTAATAGAGCATTGAATGCGCCCTTTGACAACATATGAACTTCATCTATTATATATACTTTGTATTTTAAATTTTGTGGTGGATAGACAACTTTATCTTTTAATTCTCTTATGTCATCCACACCATTATTAGATGCTGCATCCATTTCGACAACATCCATCACTCTATCTTCAAGAATTGATCTACACGATTCACATTCATTACATGGATTCCCGTTTACCGGATGTTCACAGTTGACTGCTCTTGATAAGATTTTTGCACAAGAAGTCTTTCCCGTTCCCCTTGTTCCTGAAAAAAGGTATGCGTGAGAAAATTCATTATTTATAATTTGATTTTTAAGAGCTGCCGTGACATGGTTCTGCCCAACTATCTCTTCAAATGTTTTTGAACGATATTTTCTATAAAGTGCTTGATACATTTAGTCCTCCTATTCAAATTATAGCATAATCTTCTAAATCTTATTTTTAAATAATTAATTATTATTATAGAAATTTAACTTAACTAACACTTAATTTTCACATAAAAAGATTATTATGTTAACATACAAATTAGGAGGTATTTAAAAATGACAAATCTTAGAAAAATGTTAAGTATAGCAACTGTAGGAGTTATGATGTTAGGCGTAGTAGCTTGTGGAGCTAAAAAACCGGCTGAAGAAGCAGCTAACTCTGCAAACGCAGCAGCAGCTGAAGCTAATGCAGCAGCTCAAGAAGCTAACAAAGCAGCTAACGAAGCTAAAACTGAAGAAGCTGAAGCTAACAAGGCAGCTGAAGAAGCTAACAAGGCTGAAGAAGCTAAAACTGAAGCAGAAGCAGCAGCTAACTCTGCTGAAGCATCAGCTGAAGAAGCTAAAACTGAAGCAAAATAAGCAACTTTTAAAAGTTAGGAAAGCTCCATTCGGGCTTTCCTTTTTAAATGCAAATCTTTTTGCTAATATGCTATAATAAATAAAAAAAGAAGGTGATTTAATGTTTTGTCCTAACTGTGGAAATAAAGTTCAATCTTCTGATAACTACTGCCCTAATTGTGGAACTAGTTTAAAGAATGTGAAAATACAAATTATCGAAAACAATAATTCAGATCAGGAAACGAGAACTTTCAAACCTCTGACAAATTTGTCCGGTATAGATTCTACAAGTGAATTAAAAGATATAATTAAAGCCGTAGATGAAAAAATATCTAAAAATATATCTGACTATCAAAAACAATCTTCTATTCTAAAAGGTTCTGAAAAACCTTCTAAGGAAAATAAAAAAGAAGTTAAAGACCTTAGCTTGACCAATGAACTTAATTTCAAAAAAGAAAATTTAGATGTTCCAACTAAAGATGAGCCTCTAAAAACTCAAAAACCGACAAAATCAACACCTAAATCCACTCCTAATAAAAAAAGCTTTCGAGAAAAATTTAGGGATTTTATAAATGAAGATGATGACCAATTTTCTATATTCTCTTCTCTAAAAGATGACACTGAAAATTTAGATAAAGTTGAACTCACTAAACCGGAGGTTAAAACATTTGAAAATACAATGGATGTACCTCCTATAAATGTTATTGAAGATGAATTGGCAAAGACAAATAAAAAAGATATTACAAATAAAGAGTTTGATAAAAAAGTGTCTTCTTATGATTATAAAAGCTTTACAGAGCTTGTTAATGCAGAGTTGGAAAAATCTAAATCCGGCAAAAAAAATGAATCGTCACATAAAAAAGATAAAGCTTACGAAAACACAAAAAAAGATGATGAAAACAAACCATCTAATAAAAAGCCCACTGCAAAAAAAGTAAATAAGCTTATAGAGGAAAAGAAAACTGAAAAAATTTCAGAAAAATCTGTAAATAAAGAAAAACTAATTGATAAGTTTAAAAATAAATTTACAAATAAAAAAGATAAAACTGACGAGAAAACAAAAGAAGAAAAAAAAGATAATCCATTTAAACTAAGTAAGCTCAATATTTCTAAAGAGCATCATAAATTAGAAGATATTTCGAATACTATGAAAACTAATTTAGTATTTCAAAAACTTAGAAGTATACACACTCTTGCAACTAAACTTACTGAAAAGCAACTTTTAATATTTGCAATCTTACTATCTATCATACCTGTTGTAATAAGTGTTGTTAAATGGAAGAACTTTTCTTTTATTATTGTTTTTTCACTATTAATTAAAATTCTGATCAAGTTAGCTCAATTCTACATTCCACTAAATCTAGCTACAGAAAAAGCTTGGATTGATTCGAGTTATAGTGAGATTAAACATTTTGCACTTATAAATTATTTTCTTTCTGAAATAATTATGCTAATTATGTTTATCTTCTCTCCTTGGTACGGAATATTTTATTTTAAAACTCTATCAGCCTTTACAGCATTCCCGGTTGCAACAATAGTTTTAGTTCTGTTTTCAACTTGTCTATCAGTTTCTCAATTTCACAGCCAATTAAAAGAAACTAATAAGATAGATTTTATAGGTTGGTACATGATATTATTTATAATATTTGAGTTCATTGGAAAAATCATATTTATGTTTACGGACATATTAATATAAAATTAACCAAATCGAAATTCGATTTGGTTTTTTATGCTTATATTCTTAATAATTATATAAAAAATGTAGGTAAATCACACTCAATATTATTTTATGCAATTTCTTCTTGTCTTTCCTCTTTTAATTTTTTCCCGTACTCATCAGCAGTTTTCATTGCTTCTATAAATCTTTCCTTTGTTAATGGATTTGTTACCGAACTCTTCCACTCAGTTGTGTTAGGTGCTGCTTCTGCCATTTTTTCTAAATCATCATAAGTTAAGCCAACATCTTCAAGTGTAATAGGCAATCCTATGGATTTATTAAATCTGGCAATTTTATCTAATTCATCAAATTGTTCTGCATAAGCATGTAATACAAGCACACCAAATGAAACAAGCTCTCCGTGTAGATATTCTTTCTCTCTTGGAATAGCGGTTGATGCATTGTAGAAAATATGCGCAAGAGAAGAATTATAATAGTATTCTGGTTGGTTCGTTAAATTTGAAACATATCCTGTCGCTACAAGTATATCCATTGCGATTTCTTCAATTGCCTGAGTAGATTTATTGTTTCGGCAATCTTCTATAGCTTGTTTTCCATATTTTAAGAAAGGTGCTTCACAACTCTTACTAAGTGTTAATCCCATTCTTGCTATATGATCTAATTCTGCATATTTTGTTGCATATGCAACTTCAGGTTGTTTGCTAAGACCATCGCCTATTCCGGCCCATAGATATTCTTCCGGTGCATTGGCAATTATGCTCGTTTCAACAAACATATGCACCGGCGCCGGAATTAATTCATAGTGTGAGAAAGTTCTATCGTCATTATATACAACTGAAATTGCTGTCACTGCTGAACAATTTGAACATATTGTAGGAAATGAGAAAGCATTTTTGTTTAATTGTGCTGCCAATATTTTCCCGGTATCAGTAGATTTACCCCCGCCAATTGTAAATATTACATCTGCATTTTGTACTTCTTCTCTGTTTTTTAACCTTTCAACATTACTCATTGTACACTCTTCGCCATATACAAATTCTCCGGTAATTTCTACATCTGAATTTTTAAGAGCTTCTCTTATCTTAGGTGATGCTGCTTGAAGTGCTCTCTTACCTCCAACTAAAACTACTTTATCGTAGTTGTAATCTCTACAAACTCTTTCTAAATGTGGATATCCTTCTTTTGAAACACTATAGTTACTCATTTTTACTGTCTTCATCTATCTATTCTCCCATATTTCTACTTAAAATCATTTGTACTCTTTATTTAACTACTACTCTCCAATTGTGTTCATCTTCAACATCTCCCCATTGAATACCTGTCAAAGTGTCATACAATTTTTGTGTTAGTTCGCCTGTCTTAAATTCATTTACTTCTACTTTTTCTCCCTTATAGAAAAGTTCGCCTATCGGAGATATTACAGCAGCTGTACCTGTCCCCCATGCTTCTTGAAGTCTGCCTTCTTTTCCAGCTTTCATAAGTTCATCAATTTCTAAATGGCGTTCTTCAACTTTATATCCCCAATCTTTTACAAGTTGTAAAATTGAGTCTCTTGTAACTCCGGCAAGTACAGTTCCTTCGATTGGAGCTGTTACAACAACATCATCTATCAAGAACATTACATTCATCGAGCCAACTTCTTCAACATATTTACGATGAACGCCATCTAGCCAAAGCACTTGAGTATATCCCAGTTTTTTAGCTTTCATTTGACCTGCTAAACTTCCTGCATAGTTTCCACCACACTTTACAAATCCTGTCCCGCCAACTGTTGCTCTTGTAAGTTCGTCTTCTACATATATTTTTATAGGATTTACCCCTTCAGGATAATATGCACCTACCGGTGAAAGCACAATTATAAACCTATAATTATCTGCTTGGTCTACACCTAGTGCTACTTCATTTGCATACATAAAGGGTCTGATGTATAAAGATTCTCCCTCGCCTGTTGGAATCCAAGCTTCTTCAACTTTAACTAATTCCTTTATAGCCTCTACAAACATTTCTTCAGGTACACTTGGCATACACATACGCTCATTAGACTTTTCAAATCTCTTTGCATTCATATCAGGTCTAAAGAGATATATCTCTCCATTTTTCCCACGATATGCTTTAAGTCCTTCAAAGGTCTCTTGTGCATAATGTAGTACCATTGCAGCCGGATCAATAGTCATTGGTGCATAAGGTACGATTCTTTCATCATGCCAACCCTTACCTTCCTTCCAATCCATTACAAACATATAATCTGTAAATTTTTTACCAAATCCCAGAGCTCCTTGTGGTTTTTCCTTTAAAGTTTCTGCTTGTTCAAATCTTATATTCATCTTATCCTCCTAAATTTACTCAACTGTACCATAAGCTACTTTTGATGGTACTTTTCCATAAGTTCTATTTTTATATACTCCAATTGTCAAAAATGGAACTACTACTACAGCTATCGCTAAATATCCACAGTATCCATATCCATATTTAATTATATTTGTAAGCCCAACCATTGAAATCGCCATTGAAACGGTGATTATAAATGCTGCAACTACAACTCTCTTCTTCGTTTGACTTGCTATCTTATTAAGTACTTTTGAATTTTCAAATCTTGATACAAATCCAAAAGTAGTTGTCACTCCTGTTGAGATTAAGCAAAGAACCAAACACAATCCATAAATTGCAAATAGCCATTTCCAACCTATCGAATTTGTTACCGTCAAAGTAGGTAATGTTGTTCCTCCCTCAACAGTTGTATAAAAACTCTTCCATGAATTTAACATCACAATCGACAACACTAATGCTATTGAGTTAACTGCAAATGAAAATTTCATAGCTCGACTAACTTGACTTCTATCTTTTAAAACTTTTCCACATACTATCATTGTTGGAAGAGTTACACATTGAAAACCTGCATATACGAATGAGTTTAAAATTGCTCTTGGTAAGTTTTCAAAACCAAAACTTCCAAAATCTTTTGTAAGTACAGTTACAAAATTTTCTCCTTGAAAACTTCCAAGAGTGTATATACTTATTGCTGTTACCAAAATTGCAATCCCCATAAATGTGCTAGCTTTTCTAACTAAATTCGCACCAAATATTGTCAATGACAAAACCAACATCCCAACTACTACAACATAAAACTTATAATTTATGGCAAAGTACTCTTGAAGAGCACTTGCTGCTCCTGATATTGCCGCTGCTATTGCCATTACTACCATGATGTAGAAAAATATTTCAAAAAATACTGACAATTTATCAAACGGATGAAACAATGTTTTGAAGAGTTCTTTATATGAACTAAGTCCTCTTTGATTAAACATTATCATTGCTTCTCTCATTGTTGCCGTCAACAAAAATATTGCCAATATTGCGCTTATAATTCCCGGCCAACCCAAGCTTATAAAAAATGTATTTGCTTGATTTCCTGTGGCAAACCCTCCACCTGCATGTGCTGAGAATAAAACCATCCCAACTGAAATTGCTGTAAAAATTGACTTGCTACTTGCCTTCATACTTTTTCCCATTTTCTTTTCCTCCAAAATTTTACTTTTCAGCTATTTTGGCAATAAGAAAGCCTCCCGTCTCCATTGCCTATAACAAAAGAGACGAAAGGCTGAAAGCTTCCGCGGTACCACTCTTCTTCATCTTTATGATGCACTTTGATCCAATAATGAATAGCTCTGTAACGGGAGCTCCCGTCTATCTCTACTTAATTTCAAGACAGCCATTTAATGACTAGTTCAACAGATCTCCCCATGTACTTTACACCAACCAGTACCTCTCTAAGTAGTTTGATTCCATCTACTGCTTCATTTCATTACGTTTTATAGAACTATAGCAGAGACAAAATTATTTTTCAAGTACTTTCAGCAATTTTTTTATCAAATTTATTTAGTTTTCAAATTTCATTTACAGGTTCAGCATTTGCAAAATTTTTATATTCTCGCTCGCTTAAATATTTTTTATTTTTATATGCTCCAACAGTTAGTAGCGGAACCACTATTAATACTATTGCCACATATCCACAGTAACCATATCCGTATTTGATTATATTAGTTAAACCAGCCATTGATATAAGCATTGAAACCGCCAATATAAATATTGCTACCAAAAATCTACGAACCTTTACATCACTTACACGTTTTAAAACAGATGCTCTTTCAAATCTTGCAACAAATCCAAAGGTTATAGAAACTGCAGAAGATACTAAACAAAGTATTAATGATATAGCATAAAATACCGTCATCCATTCATACCCCATCGCCTTTGTAGCTGTAAGTGTCGGAAGTGTAGTTCCACCATCAACCACTGTGTAATATGATTTCCAAGATAATAACATTGCAACTGATAATCCCAATGCTAAAGCATTTATAACTGCTGATAACTTCATTGAATTTGAAACTTCATTTTTATTTTTTAGAACTCCTCCACAAGCTACCATAGCTGGAATTTGAACGCATTGGAATCCTGCGTATATAAACCCATTCATAAAAGCTTTAGGTAAGTTATCAAAACCGCTATTTGCAAAGTCAAGTCTCAATACATTTAAAATTCCATCCCCCTTAAAGCTTCCCACTGCATATATAACAAGTGATGTCACTAAAATTACCAAGCCCATATAACTTCCAACCACTCTTACTACGCTCGCTCCAAATATCACCAATACAAGAGTCAATGCGCTTACTGCAACCACTCCCGACACATAGCTAAACCCAAAATATTCTTTAATGGCACTTGCAGCTCCTGATATGGTAGTTGCAACTACCATAACTACCATGATGTAGTAAAATACTTCAAAAGCTATCTCCAATTTATCAAATGGATGATACAATGTTTCAAAAAGTTCTTTATACGACTTCAAACCTCTACTGTTATACATTGTCATTGCCTCTTTTAACATTGCCGTTAATAACAGCATTGCCACTACAGCACTCACAATTCCTGTCCAACCAAGTCCTACAAAATAAGTATTAGCTTGATTTCCGGTTGCAAATCCTCCACCTGCATGAGCTGAAAAAAGTACAAGTGCTATTGAAACAACACCATACATCCCACCATCTTTTCCAAACAATCTTTTCAACATCTTATTACCTCCAATATTTTATACAGGCAATAAAAAAAGCCCTTCGCCTCTATTGCCTTTAACAAAAGAGACGAAAGACTATATAATCCTCCGCGGTACCACTCTTCTTCATCTTTATGATGCACTCTGATCCAATAATGAATAGCTCTGTAACGGGAGCTCCCGATAATACTTACTCAATTCAGCATTACAGCTCAGTGGTGATTTTCAATAATTATTTTCTGATACCTCGCACCAACCAGTATCTCTCTGATAGAAATTTAATCATTTACTTTTCCACTTCAAAACTTAGTAATGATATGTTACTCCCTAAAAAAATTTTTTGCAAGTAAAATTTTCAAAAAATAAAAATTTTTTTGTTCAACCTAAATTGCAATATCAAATTAAACTTTTGACTAATTTAAATTTATTTCTCTTTAATTAGTAAAAATATCCGGTAAAAATTTTTTACAAATTATAATTTTTAAATTTATAGTTTCACTATTATATTTAATACTAATATCCGTTAAACAATAGATACAATTGTGTGATTTAATGTAGTATAATAATATTATGAAAGATATACAAAAACAAATTCAAGAATTAGAAGTAGAACTCAAAAAAACTAATAACAAAAGAGAATATATAAGGATT
>NZ_JAXDSS010000083.1:0-2416 GCF_034090345.1 Peptoniphilus sp.
TTGGGATAGTCTATATAACACCGACTTGGAAGATAGACAGAAATATGGAATATTTTGAAAAAGCTGTTTTAGCTGTTGCGAATGACCAAGCTGAAAAAGGGTATAAAACTTTTAAAGCCAAAGCTAAAAGGTCAGATAAGAGATTTGAAGTTAAGTCGGCAGACTTAAATTTAATGATAGGAGGAATAGTTTTAAAAAACACAGATTACAAAGTTGATGTTCACAACCCTGATTTTTATATATATTGTGATGTAAAAGAATCAATATATTTATACTCACATAGATATAAGGGAACAGGGGGACTACCAATAGGAACAAATGGAAGAGGACTACTATTGTTGTCAGGCGGTATAGATTCTCCGGTTGCAGGATATATGATGGCGAAGAGAGGTGTTTGTGTAGATGCGGTTCATTTTCATTCATATCCTTTCACATCAGAAAGAGCAGAAGAAAAGGTTCAAAAACTTGCTAAAATATTAGGACAATATACTGGAACTATTAGAATGTATTCATGCAATCTTTTAAATATACAAAAGGCTATAAATAAAAATTGCCCTGAAGATGAGATGACAATCTTATCACGTAGATTTATGATGAGAATTGCTGAAGAAATTTCTAAAAAATATGAGTATGATTCCATAATAACAGGAGAAAATCTAGGACAAGTGGCATCTCAGACAATAGGGGGATTAAACGTTACAAATGCTATACCGGATAGAGTAGTATTCAGACCTCTTATAGGCATGGACAAGGTAGATATAATAGAACTATCTGAAAGTATAGGAACTTATGAAACATCTATAATGCCATTTGAAGACTGTTGTAGTGTGTTTTTGCCAAAACATCCGAAATTAAGACCTACACGCAAAGGAATAGAAAAATCAGAATCAAAGCTTCAAGTTGAAGAACTTGTTCAAGAAGCAATGAGTGAATTAGAAATAATCACGATAAAACAGGAGGACTGATTAGATGAAAAAAATAGTTGGAATATTAATTTTATTAGTAGTTGTAGTAGCAGCAATGGCAATACCTAAATATAATAAATTAGTTAAACTTGATAATGATGTTGACTCAGCATTTTCTCAAGTTCAAGTTGTAGTAAAGAGAAGGGCTGACTTGATACCTAATTTAGTAAATACAGTTAAAGGATATGCAAAACACGAACAAGAAACTTTTGAAAAAGTAATTCAAGCGAGAAACTCAGTTAATGAAGCTCGTACACCAGCTGAACTTTCTAAAGCAGAACAAAATTTAACTTCAGCTATAGGAGATATAAAAGTAGTTGTTGAAGCTTATCCTGAGTTAAAAGCAGATAAAAACTTTTTAAATCTTCAAGCGCAATTAGAAGGAACAGAAAACAGAATTGCAGTGGAAAGACAAAGATACAATGGAGCTGTAAAAGAATTTAACTTAACAGTTAGACAATTCCCAATGAATTTATTTGCAGGAATGTTGGGATTCTCTCAAAAAGATTATTTTGAAGCAGCACCTGCAGAACAAAACGCTCCTGAAGTTTCATTTTAAGAGGTGAGCAAGTGAAAAGAAAAGTTGGAGTGAAAGTTTTACTCTTTATTCTTTTCTTGGCTATTGGTGTACTTATAGATAATGTAATTGCACGTAGTGAAATACCTAAAGCCAGTCAGTTTAATGGGTATGTGTATGATGAAGTTGGAGTTTTAAGTGAAGACGACATAAGATATATAAACTATATCAATCAAGATTTACAAGCTAAAACAGGTGGTCAAATACCTATTGTAATAGTAAAGAGTCTTGGGGATGTAGATGTTAAAACTTATGCTGTAGAATTATTTGACCAGTTGGATATTGGAGATAGAGAAAAAATTAATGGGACTCTAATGCTATTAAAAATAGATGATGATGTAGGAAATAGAAAGCTTACAATTGAAACCGGATATGGTACGGAAGGTTTTATTCCGGATGCATATACTAATCAAATAGTCAATTTGATGATATCATATTTCCCAAAAGATGAAAAACTAGATAAGGAGAGATATTCCAAAGGAATTATAGAAGGGTTTAATCAATTAATAGCTTACTATGAACAAGAATATAAAGTTAAAATTTCAAGTGCCAATAGACCACAACAGAGAGTTCAACAGGATGGTATTAATATAGGAGATATTATAAGAATAATTATAATAGTGATGGTGATAACATCTATGTTCTCAGGAGGTGGAAGAAATAGCAGACGACGCAGAAGAAGAGATATAGATATCTTCTTACCACCATATTTTGGACCGTTTGGTGGTTCAGGCGGTTTTGGTGGTTTTGGAGGTGGAAGCTCATCTGGTGGATTCGGAGGATTCAGAGGTGGCGGAGGCTCTTCAGGCGGCGGAGGCTCCAGTGGAAGCTGGTAAAATTGAATTGAAACAAAAGACAGTGAGAAAAATCTTAC
>NZ_JAXDSS010000125.1:0-5324 GCF_034090345.1 Peptoniphilus sp.
GTCAAAAGTGGGCATCTATAATTTATAATATGAAAAGTAATTGAAATTGAAGTTTTAGAAAACGATTGTTTTGGAGGTAATTATGGAATTAAAACATGATGCAGTTGCCGGAACTTTGGAGTCCAGCGACGCATTGGTTAGAATTGAACCGGCTGAAGATTTACAAGTTGAAATTGAAAGTTCAGTTATGGCTCAATTTGGGCGCCAAATTAATGAAACAGTTAGAGCGGTTTTAAAAGATTTAGAAGTTGAAAAGGCAAAAGTACGAGTTCAAGATAAAGGAGCTTTAGAATGTACTCTAAAAGCAAGAGTTGAAACAGCAGTTTTTAGAGCAGTGGATCAAACTTCAAATTTACCATGGGGGTCAAAAATATGAGAAGAGATATTAGACGTACAATGATGTTTTTAAATGCTCAAAAAGCATCATTGGTAAAAGACCCTTATGTATATGGTGCGGACTGTGTGATTTTAGATTTAGAAGATGCGGTTGCTGAAAGTGAAAAAGATTCTGCGAGAATTCATCTTTACAACACTTTGAAGAGTAGAGATTACGGAGACACGGAAGTATGGGTTAGAATCAATGCTGTTGATTCAGAATATTTTAAAGAAGATGTAAGAGCTTCTGTTGCCGGCGGATGTGACGGGATAAGGATACCGATGACTGAAACAGCAGAAGATGTAATAAAGACAGCAGAAGAAATTACAAAGGCTGAAGAAGAGTTTGGAATAGAAAAGGGCAAGACTATGATTATGGCGGCTCTTGAATCTCCTCTTGGTGTTTTAAATGCTTACCAAATATGTAAAGCAAGTGACAGAATGATGGGCGTTGCACTTAGTGCGGGAGATTTCAGAAGAACTATGCATGCGCAAACCACAAAGACCGGAGAAGAACTTTTCAGTGCAAGGTCTATGATTGTGTTGAGTGCAAGAGCAGCCGGGGTTATGTGCTTTGATACTGTTTATACAGACCTTGAAGATGAAGCAGGTCTTATAAAAGAAACTGAACTTATAAGAAATATGGGATTTGATGGAAAAAGTGTAATCAATCCTAGACAAATAGAAACAATACACAATGTATTTAATCCAACACAAAAACAAATAGAAGAAGCTCAAAGGATTGTGCTTGCTGTTGAAGAAAATAAGAAAAAAGGAATAGGTGTAATGATTGTAGATGGCAAGATGGTTGATATAGCTCATGTTGAAGGAGCTGTGAGAAACTTAAAATTAGCCAAAGCTGCAGGATTATATAAGGGGGATCTCGTATGAAAAATAGTTTAGGTAGAGAGATACCTGATGAGTTATTAAAAGGTGGAATAGAAGTTTTCCAAGGAGCTGAACACAGAAAAGATTATGTATACACAAAAGCAGCGCCAACTGTAAAAGCTAATATTTCAAGTGGAGAATCAAAATTAGTAGATACAATTAAAGAGGCAATTGAAAAAGCAGGATTAAAAGACGGAATGACAATATCTTTTCACCACCATTTGAGAAATGGAGATTATGTGTGTGCTGAAGTTATGGATGTAATCCATGAAATGGGGATTAAAGATTTATTCGTGTGTGCATCAAGTCTTGGAAAAGCTCATGCAAATATGGTTCCTATGATTGAAGATGGAACTATAACCGGTATTTCTTCAAGTGGTGTTAGAGATGAAATAGGCGAAGCTCTTTCGGCAGGTAAGTTAAAAAATCCGGCATGGATTAGAAGTCATGGCGGACGTGTTAGGGCAATTGAAACCGGTCAAGTAAAAATTGATGTTGCATTTATCGCAGCTTCAAGCTCTGATGTTATAGGAAATGCATCGGGGAAAGGTGGAAAGAATGATTGCGGGGTTTTATCTTATGCAGATGTAGATGCAAAATATGCAGATAAAGTTATAGTAATTACAGATACTATTAAAGAGACTCCAAACTTTCCGGCGCCAATTGAGTCAGTTGATGTAGACTATGTCGTAAAAGTAGATGAAATAGGAGACCCTAGTAAGATTGCATCAGGAGCAATAAGGATGACAAATGATGTAAGAGAGCTTAAGATGGCTGAGTACTGTGCAAAGGTAGTGGCTTCAACTGAATGGTTTAAAGAAGACTTCACATTCCAAACAGGAGCGGGCGGAGCATCTCTTGCAGTAACAAGATTCCTAAAGAAATATATGGATGAAAAGAATATTAAAATGGGTTGGGGATTAGGAGGTATAACCGAACCGATGGTAAATCTATTAAGAGAGGGATATATTAAAAAACTTATAGATGACCAGGCATTTGACGTTGCATCTGTTAAATCAGCTTATGATGACCCAAAACATTTTGAAATATCTTGTTCACAATATGCTAACCCAATGAACAAGGGAGCTTTTGTAAATTATCTTGACTACGTAATTTTAGGTTGTCTTGAAATAGATACTGACTTTAATGTAAATGTTGTTCAAGGGTCTGACGGTAAAATTCAAGGGGCACCTGGCGGGCATCCTGATACAGCTCAAGGAGCAAATTGTACAATAATAGTAGCCCCACTTATCAGAAGCAGACTTGCAACAGTTAGAAGAAGCTTAACTTCAATAACTACACCGGGAGAAACTATCGATGTCTTAGTAACAGACTATGGAGTGTGTGTAAACCCTAATAGAAAAGATATATTAGAGCAACTAGAAAAAACAGACTTACCTTTAAAGACAATTGATGAGTTAGCTGAAATTGCTGAGTCAATAGTAGGAGTAGCTGATCCGATTGAATTTGAAGATAAAGTTGTAGCTCTGGTTGAATATAGAGATGGAACCATTATAGATGTAATTAAAAAACCTAAATATTTATAAAAATATATGTGTGAAATCATAAAATTATTCTATAGAATGGGTAAAAATAATCTAACATAGGAGGGTTTTATGATCACATTAGCTGAAAATTTATATTTAGATTTGAGAAAGAGAGTAGTTGCTGGAGAGTGGGATGTCGGTCAGCGCATTAATGAAAAAGAGCTGGCAGAGAGTTTACACGTATCCAGGACTCCTCTTAGAAAAGCATTACAAGAAATTTGTAAAGAAGGTTTATTAGATTATACTAAAAACTTTGGCTATCATATAAAGCTAATTTCTATAGATGATGTAAATGAAATTTACAAGATAAGAATATCTCTGGAAAAATTGGCATTCAAAGAAGCAGCTAAAAATTTAACTAAGAAAAGTATAGATGATATTAATAAAATTTTAGAATACTCAGAATTTGCAGCATCTAAAAAAGACAGTGAAAGCTTGATAAGGTATTCAAATGAATACAACGAAGAAATTTATAAGTTGGCTAAGATGCCAAGACTTAGAATTATACAAACAGGCTTACAAAACTACTTATCAAGATTTAGACAAATCTCATTTAGTGGAGATGAGAGAGATAGAAGTAGGCTTGCAGTTGAAGAACATCGTCTAATATTAGAGGCGATGATAGAGAAAGATGAAGCTAAATTAAATGCTATTATAGAACAGCATTTAAATAGGTCTTATGAATATATAATTGAAATAGTAAATTATGAAAATAATAAGGCCAAGGAGATGAAAATTGAAGATAATTGATTTGAGAAAGGGGAAAATATGAACAAAAAATATTTCGGTATGAGTATACCAATGTTATTGGCACTCTCGATGGGGGTTCTTGCAGCAACTTATCTTGGAGTTTTGACAACTGATATAGTTGGCGGAGTTGCACTTATGTTAGTAATAGGGGTAATCCTGAATGAGATAGGAGATAGAATTCCTATTTGGAACACTTATGTAGGTGGCGGACTTGTATTAGCATTCTTAGGTACAGCGGCATTAAAAGACTATAAAGTGATCCCGGAACAATATATAGACCTTATGGACCAAGTAACATCAGATATGGGAATTTTAAATTTATTTATAATTGTATTGATAACAGGTTCAATATTGGGACTTAATAGAGAATTAATGCTTAAATCATTTGCAGGTTATATACCGGCTATATTAGGAGGTTTAGCAGGAGCTAGTTTACTGGGTATTTTGGGTGGCATTATATTTGGAGTTAGCCCAACAGAAACCCTTATTAAATATGTGTTACCAGTTATGGGTGGAGGGAATGGAGCCGGAGCAGTTCCACTCAGCCAAATCTACGAAAGAGTTACAGGAAACTCAGCTGGAGATTATTATTCATTCGCAATAGCAATCTTAACAATAGCTAATATATTTGCAATAATTTCAGGTGGGGTTTTAAATAAAATCGGGAACTCAAAAAAGTCTTTAACCGGAGATAAAACTAACCTTATGAGAAATAACAGTGAAATAGTTTACACAGAAGATAATTATGAACCTGGAATTAAAGAATATGTAGGAGCAATGTTATTAGGACTTACATTTTACCAAGTAGGGGTTATATTTTCCAAGACATTATGGCCAATGGTATCAACACAAGTGCCAATTCATCAATTTGCTTGGATGATAGTTTTCGTGGCACTTGCAAATGGGCTTGGAATTATACCGGGTGAACTTAGAACGGCATGTAAGAAAATGCAAACTTTCTTTACTAAAAACATGATTCTAATCATAATGGTTGGAGTTGGAGCAGACACATCTCTATTTGAATTAGGAGCAGCAATAACTTTAAGTAATACAGTAATGGCTCTTCTAATAGTTATAGGAGCTATACTAGGTTCAGCTATAATTGGATACTTTGTAGGTTTCTATCCAATAGACTCAGCGGTAACAGCAGGTCTTTGTATGGCAAACAGAGGAGGATCCGGAGATATAGCAGTTCTTGGAGCAGCAGACCGTATGGGACTTATATCCTATGCACAATTATCATCAAGACTTGGCGGTGGTATGGTACTAGTAATAGGAAGTATAGTCTTTGGTTTATTATTATAAAAAGTAAAAAGATATAACAAAGGGTGAGCTTATAATTGAGTTCACCTTTTAAGTTGTCGGAAAATATGTAGTAAGAAAAAATAAACAGAAAGTAGAAAATTGTTTTAAATAAAAAAGAGCATCTGTTTAAGATGCAATTTTATTTTATAACCAACCGCCGCCGTTTTCCACCGACTAGCAAGGCATTAAATGGAGCTAACGACGGGATTTGAACCCGTGACCTCTACATTACCAATGTAGTGCTCTACCTACTGAGCTACGATAGCAAAATTTTAAATTAATTATCAACTTGATTGGAAATTATTAATTTAAGATAATAATTTACTTCAAAACTTAATAAATGCTATGTAAATAATATAATTGTTATTTAAAATTATGTCAATGATCTTTAATATAAAAATATTTTCAATAATCTTCTCTATATTTATTGTCTATTTTTAAAATTTACTCTATACTCTT
>NZ_JAXDSS010000063.1:0-3776 GCF_034090345.1 Peptoniphilus sp.
ATATTAAAAGAATTAGTATCAAAGTAAACACTCCAATTAAAACTATAGTTCCACCAGGTTTTAACCCTAGATAAAATGAAAGAATGAGTCCACTCATCGTAAATATTAGTCCAAAAACAGATGATAATATCAATGTTTTAAAATATCCCATTCTAAATTTCATTGCACAAGCCACGGGAATTACCATTAGAGAAGAAATTATAAGTATTCCCACAGTTCTTGCCGAAACTGAAATTGTTATAGCAATTAGCATCATAAAAATTGTATTTACCAATCCCACATTTATTCCGGATAGCCTTGCGCTTGTCTCGTCAAACGAAATGTGCATCAAATCTTTATAAAAGTATAAAAAAGTTAAAAACACAGCAATACCAACGCCCAAAATAAGTGCGAATTCATCATTTGGTATAGCTATTATGCTTCCAAATAAAAAGCCTTCAAAATTTGCTGACCTCGTCAAAAATCCTGATAATATTGACGATAGACCAATCCCCGTAGACATTATTATTGCCGTAGAAATTTCCTGATAACTTGGAAATCTCTTGCGAATAAATTCCATTAATAGCGCCGCCATAACACATACTATGAGCGCACCTAAAATCATATTCATTCCAAGCACAAATCCCATCAATACCCCTGCTAAAGATACGTGAGAAAGTGCATCTCCTATCATAGATATCTTTTTATTTACTACCACTATTCCCATAAATGGTATTATTATTGACACTATAAATCCGACTATCAAAGCCCGAATCATGTAGCTATACTCAAATATCTCCATCTATTATCCTCACTTGACCATCTTCTACCATGTACACTCTGTCTAAATATTCTCTAACAAGGTCTAACTCATGTGTAATTATCAAAATAGTTATCCCATGAGCTCGATTGATATGGTGCAATAATTTATATAAGTTGCCTTTAGTCTTGTGGTCTATACCGTTTGTCGGTTCATCCAAAATCAAAAACTTAGGGTAGGCTATCAACGCCTTTGCTATTAAAACTCTCTGTCTTTGACCGCCTGAGAGTTCAGAATATAAATCGTCTATCTTATCATCTATGCCAACAAGTTTTAAAGTTTCTTCTATTCTTTCATTTTCTGCTCGACTAAGTCTTCCACGTCTCTTCAATGGCAACGACAGTAACTCTCTCACAGTAATTGGAAAATTATAACTTGACCCAACTCCCAACTGTGGAACATAGCCTATATCTTTAAATCCATTTTCCAAATTAAATTTTACAGTTCCACAGTTAGGTTTTAATTCCCCTAATATAAGTTTTATAAAAGTAGTTTTTCCCGCTCCATTAGAACCAACGAGGGCGATAAATTCGCCCCCGTCAATTGTTAAGCCTATATTTTTTAAAACTTTTTCTCTATTATATCCAAAATCTAAATTTTTTATTTCAAGTAATTTCAACTCAAAGCCTCAACTAATTTATCAAGATTTGCTCTCATAACTGAAACATACTCATCACCATTTTTAACCTCTTCTTCAGAAAGTCCTTCAAGTGGGTTTAATCTTACAGTTTTAGCGCCTGTTTCTGAGGAAATTGTATCAGCTATCTTAGTATCTAGCAATTCTTCTGTAAAAATTGTCTTTATATTCTTTTCCTTTACAAGTTGAATAATTTCTTTCATTGTCTTTGCATCAGGTTCAGTTTCAGCTTCAATGCCTGTAATACCTATTTGCTCTAAGCCATAGTCAGCTACAAGGTAACCATAAGCTTCATGAGAAACTACTATTGTCTTATTAGGAACTGTTGCAAGTTTAGCTTTATATTCTTCATCTACTTTCTTAAATTCTTCTGAATACTTAGCTAAATTTTCTTTGTAATATTCAGTATTTTCAGGATCAGCTTCAGAAAGTGCCATAGTTATATTTTCAAGCTCTTTTATTGCTCTTGTAGGAGATAACCATACGTGTGGGTCATAAGCTCCATGGTCATGTTCATGATCATGGTCATGCTCATGTTCTGTCACTTCATTATGGTTGTGGTTTTCATGGTTGTGTTCTGCCGCTTCGTGGTCGTGTTCATGGTCATGGTTGTGAGTATTTGCTATAAGTTCAACACCCTTAGATGCTTCTACGAATTTCAAATTTTTGTTTTGAACAGATTCAGTTACCTTTTCAACCCAAGATTCAAGACCTGCTCCTGAATATACAAACATGTCAGCAGATTCAAGATCCTTTAATAATTTTTGGTCAGGTTCCCATCCGTGAGGTTCTTCCCCATTTGGTATAACTGAAATAAGTTCTATCTTATCTCCACCAATTTTATCTACAAAGTCATATACCGGATATACAGATGCATAAACTTTAAGCTTTTCCTGTGAATCTACTACTTCGCTTTTTTCTGTAGCATTTTTATTGCCGCAAGCTGCCAACAATAAAAGCGTAAATGTCATTATTAACAAACTAATTTTTTTCATTTCTTCCTCCTAAAATTAATTCCTATTCTTAATAAGATATACCCAAATTTATTTAAATTAAAATAAAATACTATTTCTCTTTTTAAAATGTTATACTAAATAAATGGAGGTTATATTATGGAAGAGTTATTGATTGAAAATGGTCTCAGAGCTACAAAAGCACGTATGGAAGTTTTAAATGTTCTAAAATCAAATTCCATGCCGCTTTCTGCAGACGAATTAATTCTAAAAATCAATAGAGAAGTGGTCTCTGGTTCAAGTGTTTATCGCATTTTAAGTGAACTTGAAAAAGCAAGTATCCTAAAAAAAACACTTAGACAAAACGGGCTACACTACTATACAATTTATGACTCACATGAACACTATATAGTATGCTCTAATTGCGGAAAAATAGTTCCCATTACACATTGTCCGATCTCTCCTTATGAGGAAGGCATCGCACAGAATACTGGATTTAAGGTTACCGGACACATACTTGAATTACAGGGAATCTGTTCTGATTGCCAAGGCTAAAAATAAGCTCATGAGTTTTATCTCATGAGCCTGTTTTTATTTTAAATACATTCCTGCCGGAGTAGCACTTAGGTTAATCAATATATTTTTCATTTGAGTGTAGTGGTCTAAGATAACCTTGTGAGTTTCACGTCCTATTCCGGACTCTTTATACCCACCAAATGGTGCACCTGCTGGGAATGTGTTATATGTGTTAACCCATACCCTACCAGTTCTTATTCCTGTTGCAACTCTAATTGCCTTGTTTATATCCTTAGTGAATACTCCTCCCCCAAGTCCATAGTCTGAATCATTCGCCATTCTAATTAAATCTTCTTCATCTTTAAACTTTATGATTACTCCAACCGGTCCAAAAATTTCTTCTCTGGCAACTCTCATTTCATTTGTAACCTCACCAAGTAAAGTAGGTTCCATGAAAACTCCATCGCCTTCTATTTTATTTCCACCAGTTAAAATTTTCGCGCCTTCTTTTTGACCTATTTCAACATAGTCTAAAATCTTTCTAAGTTGACCCGGGCTTGCTTGAGCTCCCATTTGTGTTTCAGGATCAAGTGGGTCTCCAACTTTAACTTTTTTAAATGCTTCAACAACTTTTTCTACAAACTCATCATAGAAACTTTCTTGTACGAAAATTCTTGAACCTGCTGAACAAACTTGTCCTTGGTTAAATAAAATTCCAAGTTGAACTCCTTCAAGTGCAACATCCATATCAGCATCTTCAAAGAATATATTGGCACTCTTACCACCCAACTCAAGAGTTGCCGGGATAATTCTCTCTGCCGCTGCAATTCCAATTCCCCTACCAACTTCTGTAGAGCCTGTGAATGCAAGC
>NZ_JAXDSS010000070.1:0-8709 GCF_034090345.1 Peptoniphilus sp.
TTTTAATTTAGTTGTGCCAAAATTAGCTTACAAAGATTCATAAAATTGAATTTTTGAATATATTAAATTTTAAGATATTTTTTAGAAAAATATTAGCCATATCCTATCAGGAGGGGCTGATACACAAAACTTTTCACACTATCATTATAAAAAAATGATAATAGACTAAACTTCTTGTGACCCCAAGTAGTTTACACGCTGCACTAATGATATATTTATCTCTCTTCGAGATAATGAGGTCTATTTTTTGCTTAACAGTAGTGCTGCTTGCTTTAAAATAGCATTCTCCATTTCAAGTTGTTTTAAGTTTTTACGAAGTCTGATTATTTCTTTTTCTGCTCTATTATCATCAATGGTGAATGAACCAGTGTTATTATATTTAGTGACCCAATCTCTAATGGTAGACTTTGCTATGCCATATTCATCAGCTAGACCTCTGTAAGTCTAATTTCCCTGATTAAACATGTTTACTATCTGCTTCTTAAAGTTTTCATCGTAATATTTGCTATTTCAATGCCTCCTGATATTGTTATTTTTACTATATCATGTACGGTATTGATTTGTCCTATTTAGTGTAATCTATCCATAATGACTAAATTTATACTAATAACTAATTAAATTTTTACATTCAACCAATTCCTATGAGTATTACTTTTAATCGTTTATTTGGTTAAATTATCTATTATTTCACATAATCTATCCCCTACATCCGCTATAGAATTAAAGAGCTTATTCTTAAATCCCATAGCTCTTATTGGTTTCCAAATTTGTTCTATGGGATTCATTTCCGGTGTATAGGGGGTATGTAAATAATTTTATATTTTCCAAAATTTTAAGGATTTTTGATTTATGCCAACTTGATCTATCCATATAATAGTAAAGTTACATCCTTCTTGCATTGTTTAGAAACGTCTTTTAAAAAGACATTCATACAATTTGTATTACAATTATGATAAAACTAAAAAGAAATTTTCTCATGGTTGTGACTCTACTAATCCATATCCATATTTATAGTTTATTACATAATGGCAAGGTACTGATGGTCTTGTTTTGTTGTTACACTAACAGTATTTAGGCTTATTTATACGTCCAAATCCTGTTTCATCTTAAACAATTATTATTACTTTTATTGGTATTATCCTTTTCTAACTCTTCTGCTTTTGAGTTAATTTTTTGAGGGTTCATGACCTCCATCCATAAAAAGGGGTGGAAAGAATACTAAGCTATGCTGTACTATCTACGTGTTTTTTATATATTTTTGGTTTCACATCATTTATAAATGCATAATGCAATAGAAGTGAGTGTGACGCTATAGTCACTATTTTACATAGATGTTCTTCGCTAATGCTAAGAATTCCGTGGCAGCAGGTGTAAGTTGAAGATATTTTATATAACTATACTGAATTTTTCTGATAAATTTGATGTCCTTAAGTTCTATAGCTTTTAATAAGCCTAGTTCAAGCTCTCTTGATATAGATTTTTCAGATATGATACTAAAACCTATATTATTGATAACTGCTTCTTTAATCGCTTCCTGATTGTTAATTATTATCTTATGTGAAAAATCATAGCCGTTTTTATCCAATATTTCTTTGATAAATGAATCTTGAGATGACTTATCTCCCTTACTAATGTACTTTTGATTTTTTATATCTTGGAATGTACATCTATCTTTTTGGGATAAAGCATTGTTTTTTGAAACTATAACTTTTAATTCATCTGTTGTTAAATCTTGTGTTATAAGATTTGATTCGCTGCCTATAATATAATCAGATACAAAAATAAATTCTAACTCATTAGTTTCAAGCTGAGAAATAATGTTTTTTGAGGAGCTTATGGTCATTCTAATATCTATGTTTGGATATTTCTTTGTAAAAGCCTTTATTATTTTTGGCATAATATAGACCCCTATAAAATTAGTTGCGCCAAATTTTAGAGTGCCACTTTCTATATTTTTTATTTGTATTATATTTTCTTTTAGTAAATTATAGTTAGCTATAGTATTCTTTGCAAAATTATAAAAATACTCCCCTTCATGAGTTAAGAAAATCTTTTTTCCAATCCTATTAAACAACAAAACATTGAGTTCATTTTCTAAACTTCCTATTCTCTTACTCAAGGCTGGCTGACTGATGTAAAGTTGTTCAGCAGCTGATGTGAAATTTTGTACTTTAGCTAATGTCATAAAGCTATCTAATTTTTCTATATCCATTATTTCACTCTCCAAATCTCAATATTACAAAGTTTAAACCCATTCTATTCCTTTTATCTATTATAACAAAAAGCTATGATTATGATAAAGTTATTCTTTTGTTTTATGAAATCGTAACCCATATAATGTAATTACAAATTAATTTAGGAGGTTCGTATGAATAAAGATGTTTTAAAAAAGAATTTATTGGCTAATGTCGGTATAGTTTTATCAATTGTCGCATTTCTATTATTATTTTTCATGCCTTTGCCGGAAGGTATGTCTAGGGAAGGTCAAGTAAGTTTAGCACTTTTTACTTTTGCATTGATTATGTGGATTTCAAGACCTATTCCAATCTATTTAACTTCAATAATAATAATTTTATTATTACCTTTACTTGGAGCTGTTGAAAAACAAGATGTTGCCTTTGGTACACTAGGTTATGACATAATCTGGTTAATGGTTGCAGCATTTGTATTAACATCAGCAATGAGCGCATCAAACTTAGGACAAAGAATATCACTTACACTTGTAACAAAATTTGCAAAAACACCCACTCAAACATTAGTAGTTTTTGTAGTAGTAAATTATATCTTAGCATTTTTTGTTCCATCAACTACAGCCAGAGCTTCTCTTATAGCTCCTATTGCATTAATAATTCTTGAAGTATTCAAAGCAGTTCCTGGTAACAGCAAGTTTGGCAAATTAATGATGTTACAAGGAGTACAAAACAATGGTTTTGCAACTTCTATTGTAATGACTGCAACTTCTGCCCAAGTTTTAGCAGTTGGTTTTATCAATGAACAAGCTGGGGGGAACATAGGATATATGCAATGGTTAATGGGTTCAGTACCTCAAGCTGTATTAACTACAGTTTTTGCATTTATCGCTGGATTATTCTTATTCAAGTATAAAAATGAATTCACAGAGAAAACTGATGATTTTAGAAGAACTTTGTCACAACAATTAAGTGATTTAGGTCCTATATCAAGTAGAGAAATTAAAGCTGCAAGTATATTCCTTCTTACACTATTTTTATGGGCTACTGGAGATTACCAAAAAATATGGTGGGGATTTAAAATCAGTACAGAACAAACAGCAGTATTGAGTATGCTTTTATGTTTAATGCCAGGGATAGGGGTTATCAAATGGAAAGAAGCTAATATAAAATGGGATTTAATGATTTTCTCGGCTGGAGCTTATGCCGTAGGCAATGCAGTTAATGACACAGAAGCAGCTTCTTGGGTTATTAATGAATTAATTACTGCTACCAGCATAGATAAACTGCCGCCACAATTTGTAGCAATTGCATTAATTTTCATAACTGTATTTAGCCACTTAATATTTACTAGTAAGACTGTAAGAACTACTATAATTATTCCTGCTGTCATAGCGCTTTCAACACAACTTGGGATAGATTCTGTTCCGTTAGCATTAGCTTGCTCCTTCGGAATCGCCTACACGATAACTTTACCACCTCACTCTAAGGTAAATACTCTTTATTTCGGTACTGGTTACTTTACAGTTAAAGACGAATTGATATACGGATTAGTATCTTGCTTTATAGGATCATGTTCAATATCTTTAGTCTACTTTACATGGTTAAAATTCATATTATAGGAGGTCAGATTTGAAGAGTAAAATAATTCTTATGATAGCAGATGGTCTTGGAGATAGGGCTTGTGAAAGCTTAGGTTATTTAACACCTTTGCAATATGCTAAAAAAGAAAATTTAAATTATTTAGCAAAAAATGGTTCTTGTGGATTGATGGATTTATACAAATCGGGTGTTCCTGTAGGGACTGATTTAGGTCATATGATTCTTTTTGGATATTCGTTAAAAGACTATCCTGGAAGAGGCCCTATAGAAGCTTTTGGAAACGATATGGATTTAAAAGCTGGAGACATTGCTTTTAGATGTAACTTCGGAACTGTTGACAAAAACGGAGTGGTTATAGACAGAAGAGCTGGGCGTATTCGTGAAGGTACAAGAGCATTAGCTGAAGCTATTAACGGAATGGAAATAGAGGGCGTAAAAGTAATGTTTAAAGAAGCTACTGAACACAGAGCGGTTTTAATTTTAAGAGGAGAAAATCTTTCTGATAAAATTACTGATACTGACCCTAAAAAAGAAGGCTTAAAAGTAGTTACTCCAACCTCTAAAGATGGTAGTGAATCTTCAAAATTCACAGCAAGTGTTTTAGAAAAAATTCAAAAAGAATTTTATAAAATACTAAACTTTCATGAAGTAAATGTTAAAAGAGAAAGTGAAGGAAAATTCAAAGCTAACTTTATTCTTACAAGAGGAGCAGGTTTAATGCCTAAGCTTGATAAGACAGCTGAAATATACGGTGTAAAAGCCGCTTGTGTGGCTGCTGAATCTACTGTTCTTGGAGTTGCAAAACTCGCTGGATTCGATACAATATATGATGATAGTTTCACTGGAAACATCGATACTAATATTGATTTAAAGAGTAAATTGGCCGTTGAAGCTCTAAAAACTAATGACTTTGTAGTTCTTCACTATAAAGCTACTGACCTTATGGGGCATGATAATAACCCTATTAAAAAAGTTGAAGCTGTAGAAATTTACGATAAAATGGTTGGCCAAGTTCTTGAGTTAACTAAGGATATTACTGATTCAAACATAATATTCGCTCTTGCAGCAGACCACTCAACTCCTTGTGAAAGAAGAGAACACAGCGGAGACCCTGTTCCTGTAGTAATCAGTGGTAAAAATATAAGAACAGATATAGTTGGAATTTATGACGAAGTCTCAGTTGCACAAGGTGCACTTTGCAGATTAAGTGGAAATGAATTCTTCAATACTCTTTTTGATTATTTAGAAGCTACAAAAAAGCAGGGAAACTAATTAACTCAAATAACAGTGTAAATAAAAAACGGGAGTATTCTAAAAACCGCAAAATCGTGATTGAGACTCTGTAAAATTTTGGGGATGGATCCTCCTGATTATAGGAAAGAAAAAGTAATCAGGAGGAAATTTTATGTCAGCAGAAGCTCAGAAACAAAAATAAACAAAATATCTAAGCTGTTAATTGAAGAATCCTAACCAAAAATAGTATAAGAAATTTTAAAAACTCTTTAGTGAAGGAAGCTTTAAGGAAATACAAAAAAGACATTTCTAACATAGAGAAGCAAATAATATCGATATATGCAAAAGAAATACTCACACCGCCTAACAATATCTACAAGGCATTTCATTCGTTGAATATTATTGGCTGGGGCGGACCATTACAACAAGAGACATATCAAGTCATATAAAAGACATATATGGGGGTTCAGTGTCAGAAGGTATGAAGTTTGATACTGATATCTTTGGAGGTATCTTTAAAGCATGTGTGCACGGTCTGGCATTAAATGTCCTTTATTATTTCTATTTCTTTGCATTTATACAACTGTCGTAATATTTCTCCCAAACTATCTTTATATTGACTAAATATTATTTTTCGTATATTTTTGGCGTAAAGACAATATGATATTTATATAACCATTTTATATGTGACAATGAATTTGCTTTTTGTGTCACTTAAATCACGTTTCATTATTTTAGGTATAGAAATTTTTAATAAAAATTTTATATTTTGAATGGTATTTTTTGGTAAAATTATATATAATAAGGAGGCAAAAAATGTAAAAAAATTAGTTATTAAGTAAGGGGGTGTGATAGTGAGCGTAAAATTAAGAAAAATACTAGGCATATCGGCTGCTATTTTAGGGGTTATGTGCATTATGTATGGAGCACAAAGAGGAGAAGTAGATACAGTGTTGTCAAAAGCAATTAGAATTTGTTTGGAGTGTATAGGAATTGGTTAATAAAATAAAAGAAAAAAATTATTTTTCAAAAATTAGAACAAACCGTGGAACAGTACAAGGATTAGCTACGTTTATTACGAATATACATTTACCAAATTTTTTTAAAGGTACAATATATACAGGTAAAGCCAAACAAGTTTGTGTTCCAGGGTTAAATTGTTATTCTTGTCCTGGAGCAACAGGAGCTTGTCCAATAGGCTCTTTTCAAGCTGTAGTAGGAAGTGCTAAGTATAAGTTTTCTTATTACGTAACGGGATTATTAATTTTATTTGGAGTTGCAGTTGGTAGATTGATATGTGGGTTTCTTTGTCCATTTGGATTGTTTCAAGATTTACTTCACAAAATTCCATCTAAAAAACTTAGCACTGAGAAATTAAAATTTTTACGTTATATAAAATACATAATGCTAATAGCCGCAGTTTGGTTGCTCGGAGTATTTATAACAGACAAAATAGGGATTTCTGCGCCATATTTTTGTAAATATGTTTGTCCTCAAGGAATCTTAGAAGGAGGAATACCTTTATCAATAGCTAATACATCAGTAAGAGCTACACTAGGCAAGTTATTTGCATGGAAGTCTATGATACTAATTATTACGCTAATACTATCTATACTTATGTATAGACCATTTTGTAAGTGGATTTGCCCCTTAGGTGCATTTTACTCATTATTTAACAAAATATCACTTTATCAGTATAGTGTAGATGAATCGTTGTGTATAAATTGTGGGAAGTGTAAGAGAACATGTAAAATGGATGTAGATATGTCTAAAAATCAAACAGCATTAGAATGTATACGTTGTGGAAAGTGTGTAGATGTTTGCCCAACAGGAGCAATTTCAACATCGTTATCAAGATGTGTAAGTTGCAGTAAAAATAAAAAAGTAAGAGAAATTTAAAATGAGAAAGGTGAAAAAATGAAAAGAATTTTAAAAAAAACAATACTTTTATCAATGAGTTTAATTATGCTACTAGCATTAGTAGCTTGTGGAAACAATTCTAAAGGGGAAACAACCCTAACTAAAGACGGAAAGTTTCCAATATTTAAAGCGAGAGGACTAGACGGAAAAGAATATACAAATGAAACATTCAAAGAAAATGCAGTTACAGTAGCTAACTTTTGGTTTACAGGTTGTGGAGCATGTATAGAAGAAATGCCAGAGCTTGAAAGAATTAGCAAAGAATGGCTTGAAAAAGATGTTAAACTTGTAGGGATTTGTTCGGATGCCAATACAGAAGAAGGAGTAGCAGAAGCAAAGAAAATCTTAGCCAAAAGTGGAGTAACATATCCAAATTTAGTTATGCAAAAGGGAGAAGAAATAGACAAGCTTATGAGTACAATAGTTGCTTTCCCAACAACATTACTAATCGACCGTGAAGGAAATATAATAGGAGAGCCGATAGTAGGGGCAATAGATACAAAAGAGCAACAAGAAATGATAAACAAAAAAATAGACGATATACTAGCAAAAGATTCGAAAGAAGAAGTAAAATAGTTGGGGCAGACCAAAAATTCAAAGAAAATAATTAAATATTTATTGATTGTATTTATATTTACTATGTGTGAACTATTTATGTTGAATATATTATCAGACTTAATAGTAGAAGTGTTATAAAATGTATTTGAGGTAGAATTTAGAATATTTGAAAATCAATTTCAGCTCATTCAAGTAATTAGTGCAGTAATATTATCGGCAGTATATTTTTTATTCTATAGATATTTATTCAATAAAAGTATAGTGAAAAATATAGGAAAGATGACAATGAATAAAGTAATTATGTAAGCTTTAATGGGATTGAGAGTTTCAGGGGCAGCCTTAGTGTGGTTAAGTATTGCAGAAAAAATTTCTCAACTATTACAGTCATTTTATACATTTGAGAAATCAACCAAAGAAACTGTATCAGGCAATCCATGGCTATCTATTTTAATAGTGGTAATATTAGGTTCGATAATTGAAGAAATTATATTTAGAGGCATAGTTTTTAATGCACTAGAAAAATAGAAAAAGGTTGGATTCCGGTAGTAATATCTTCGCTATTGTTTGGATTATGTCATATGATACCAGTACAGATAGTATATACATTCTTAATGGGAATGGTTGCTGCGATAGTGTATAAAAATACAAGAACTCTGATATATCCTGTGATAATACATGTTGTAAATAATTTTTGCAACTCTATTACAGAAATAGTTCTGAGCCAAACATTAAGAGAAACAATAGATATATTATAGTTATTAATGATGCTGCCAATTATTTATTTTTTAATAAAGTTAAACCAAAAAACAGAATATCTAAAAGTTCTTTGTCAACTGTTGAGGGTGCTAATATTTTAAGATTAGCGCCTTCACTTTTTATCCAAATTTATCTTAATCATAATAACTTCGATAAGGGGTTAAATTTGGTTCTATGTCAAATATTGGGGAGGCTCATTAATACGAGTCTCTCTTATTATGTAAAAATCAACACATAGCAGCTAAAATAGATCCGAAACCAAAATAAACCAAAAACCACTAACAATAACCATAGCACACAAAACTCCAAGGAGTTTTCAAAAATTTTCATATTTTTTTTACCAACTATTTACAAGAAAGCATAATTCGCTTTCTAAACAAATTAAAATTTTTCATACCAAAACAATTTCTCTTTAAAGTCTTTATCTTAGTATGTGTCCCTTCAAGAGGAC
>NZ_JAXDSS010000089.1:0-2454 GCF_034090345.1 Peptoniphilus sp.
ATTCCTGAATTTAGAATTTCTGATGAAATGATAGAAAGAGACTTCAGAATTGCTGAAGCTCAAGGAGTTGAATTCAAATTCAACACAGAAGTAACTCAAAGCTACGAAGAACTTAAAAAAGATTATGACTATGTAATAGTGGCTACAGGAGCATGGGAAAAAGGAACTTCTCCAGTAAAAGAAGGTACTGAAAACATAACCGATGCACTTGACTTCTTATGGAAGATGAGAATGGAAGATGGTTTTGAACTTGGTAAGAAAGTTGCTGTAGTAGGAGCCGGAGACGTTGCTATGGACTGTGTAAGACTTGCTCATAAACAAGGTGTTGAAGCTGTCTTAGTGTACAGAAGAACTGAAGCTTATATGCCTGCTACACAAGAAGAAGTTGAAGAAGTTAAAGAAAGCGGAATCCAAATCATGGAACTTACAGCACCTGTAAAATATGATGGAAAGACTTTAACTTGTGAAAAAATGATGCTAGGAGATTTTGATGCATCAGGAAGAAAAGCAGTAGTTGGAACTGGAGAATTTATAGATTTAGAATTTGACACTGTAATAGGAGCTACTGGGGCTAAAGTAAATCTTGCACCATTTAAACAAAATGGAATAAATATGGACGATAGAGGAAGAATGAAATTACTTCCAACTCTTGAATCAAATATAGAAAATGTATATATCATAGGTGATTGTAAAGAAGGGCCTTCAACAATTGTAAAGGGAATGGGAGATGCGAAGACTGTAGCTCTTGATATTCTTAAAAAAGAAGGCTTAGACAATGACTTTGAAAGATTCATAGTACCTGAAAAAGATAAAGTAGTATACGAAAAGAAAGGTATACTTGAAAATATTCTTGAAGGTAACAAAGAAGGCAACCGTTGCTTGAAGTGTGACCAAATTTGTGAAGTTTGTACAGAAGTTTGTCCTAACAGAGCAAATGTTGCAATCAATTTAGAAGGATACGAAAATAAACACCAAATCGTTCATATAGATGGAATGTGTAATGAATGTGGAAACTGTGCTGTATTCTGTCCACACGCTGGAAAACCATACAAAGATAAGATAACTTTATTCTGGACTAAAGAAGACTTTGAAGATTCAACAAATGTTGGATTCCTAAGAACAGGCGAAAATACATTCTTAGTTAGAGCTGAAAATGGAAATATAATTGAGCATGAATTAGGCGATGGAAAGATTTCTGATAACTTGGAAAACTTTATAAAAGGTCTTTTAAAAGAATACGGATATTATTTTGAACCGACAGTTTGTTAATAGGGAACTATTAACAAACAGGTTCTTTTAGAGAAAAGGAGTTGCGACAATGATAATAGGTAATGGTAAATTAATTACTAATGATGCTGAAAACAACTTTTACGATAACGGAGCAGTTTTAGTAAGAGGAAACATCATTGAAGAAGTCGGAAATTTTGAAGATTTAAAGAAAGCTTATCCGGAAGAAGAAATAATAGATGTAAAAGGCAATGTTATAATGCCGGGTATGATTTGTGCTCACTCACATATTTACAGTGCATACGCAAGAGGTATGGGAGTAAGTAAACCTACAGTTGATTTTTTTACAGTTCTTGAAAATTTATGGTGGGCTCTTGATAAAAAACTTACACTTGAAGATGTTAAGTTAAATGCTTATACAACTTATATCGAATCTATTAGAAACGGTGTAACAACGCTTATAGATCACCATGCAGGTCCAAATTCGGTTACAGGTTCATTATTTACAATAGCTGATGCGGCAAAAGAACTTGGAATAAGAACTTCTCTATGCTATGAAGTTTCAGACAGAGATGGAAAGGAAATAGCATTAAAGGGAATTAAAGAAAATGTGGACTTCATCAAAGCTTGTCAAAAAGATGATAATGGAGACATGATAAAAGGTCTTTTTGGGATGCACGCTTCATTTACAATTTCAGACGACACACTTTATAAGGCGAGAGAAGCTATGGAAGGTGTGTACGATGGATACCATATTCATGTAGCAGAAGGAATTGAAGATGAGTATGACTCACTTAAAAAACATGGTAAGAGAGTTGTAGAAAGACTACATGATTTCGATATTCTTGGCGAAAGAACACTTGCAGTTCACTGTGTGCATGCAAACCCAAGAGAGATTGATATAATAAAAGCTACAAACACAAATGTAGTACACAACCCTGAATCAAATATGAACAATGCAGTTGGTTGTCCTCCTGTAAAATATATGTTAGATAAGGGAATAGTAGTTGGACTTGGAACAGATGCTTACACAAATGATATGTTTGAATCAATGAAAGTTGCAAATATATTACAAGCACATCACTTATGTGATCCAACAGTAGGATTTATGGAAACTATAAATATGCAGTTTAAAAATAATCCTATAATCTTATCTAAATACTTCAACAGACCATTGGGAGTTATAGAAAAAGGAGCATATGCTGATTTAATCACATTAAAATATGA
>NZ_JAXDSS010000073.1:0-21584 GCF_034090345.1 Peptoniphilus sp.
ATTTATATCAATTTTTATATTGCTATTTATTTCTTTGGAATAGACTATTTCTAAAATTTTTATATATTTTTTTAGCCTAAAATACATAAACTCTTCTATCCACCTTATATAAACCGAATTATTTATATGCATATTTTTGTCAAAGTCTGAACTATATATACTAACAGAAGATAGTTTATTAACTTCACTTCTCCTAATCCTATTTGAACTTAAAAGTTCTTTTTCGTAAACTTCAAAATAATTTATAAGTTCTTTTGGAGCTGAAATTGCCTTTTTATTTTCAATGTCTATAACCAAAAATTCAGCCTTACATTCTCCTTCAACATTTCCTTCAATTTCAATCAAAAATTCCCTACTAACTTTTAATTTTGATATATTTGAAACCCAAGTAGTAATCTTTATAATTTCTCCTAATTTTATCTTTCTATTGAGTTTAAAACGCCAACTATAAATCATCCATGTCAAGTTATTTTCATCCATAAATTTATCTGCAACATTTGACTCTAAGTTTGACACTTCTAATAACATTTTAGAAAGTTTTTCTATTGTCAAAATTCCATCTTTAGTTCCAACATTATCTACTTTAAAACTTACTTCTTTCATGAACTCACCTTCTGTAAAATAGTCTATCACATTTGTTTAGATTTTACATACATTCTTAGATATGTTATAATTTTTCAAAGACAAAAATTAGTTAAGCGCCAGATCCACACATGGATGACGAGGAACGGAGTTATCGAAATTTCGGCGGATGCTCCGAAGGTATCACAGCCTGAGTGTTCTACAAAAATCAAAAGAAATTTTGATTACAAACAGAACAAAGTGAGTCTTAAAATATATTGGAGGTAAAAATTTAATGTGCGGAATCGTAGGTTACTGTGGCGATAACAGCGCTACAAAAATTATTTTAAATGGATTAAAAAAATTAGAATACAGAGGATATGACTCTGCTGGTATTTCTGTAATAGGTCTTGAAGAAATAAATACTTTAAAAAGAGCTGGAAAGTTAGAAAACTTAGTTAAATCACTTGAAGAATCACCATTTGACGGAAAAGTTGGTATAGGACATACTCGTTGGGCAACTCATGGAATCCCAACCGAAACAAATGCCCATCCACATTTAAATAAAGATGGTTCAATATCTGTTGTTCACAATGGAATAATCGAAAACTTTGTTGAATTAAAAGAAAAGTTAACAAATGAAGGATATGTATTTAAATCTGACACTGATACTGAAGTAATTGCTCATTTAATTGATAAGTTTTATGAAGGAAATTTATTAAATGCTGTAATAAGAACTCTAAAGGAACTTGAAGGTTCTTATGCTATTTGTGCAATAGCAAATGATAACCCAAGCGAATTAGTGGCTGCTAGGAATAAATCTCCACTACTGCTCGGAGTAACTCCTACAGGCAATATAGTTGCTTCTGATGCTGCTTCAATAGTAGAGCATACACAACAAGTTGTCTATTTAGATGATATGGAAGTAGTACATTTAAAAATAGGAAAAGCTCCTACTATATATAATTTAAATTTGGATATTCTTGAAAAACCAATTTCAAAAATAGATTGGGATGTTGAAGCTGCTTCTAAAGAAGGCTTTGATCACTATATGATTAAAGAAATTTTTGAGCAAGAAAAAACTGTATCTAGTACTCTAGACCGTTTATTGAAAAATAATAAAATTGATTTGGGTGAGAATACATTCACAAAAGAAGAGTTTGAAAGTTTCGAAAATATATATGTCACATCTTGTGGTACAGCACTTCACGCTGGACAAGTTGGAAAATTTTTAATTGAAAAATTAATACGCAAACAAGTTAGAGACGAAATAGCATCTGAGTTTGCATATAGCGACCCTTTTGTAACAGATAAAACACTAGTTATTGTTGTTAGCCAGTCTGGAGAAACTGCTGATACTTTAAATGCAATAAGACTAGCTAAAAAACACGGTGCTACTGTCTATGCTATAACTAATGTTGTTGGTTCTACAATAGCTAGAGAGGCTGATAAAGTTCTCTATTGCCATGCAGGTCCTGAAATTTCAGTAGCTTCTACTAAAGCTTATAGTTCTCAAGTTGTCAACCTATATTTATTCACACTTGATTGGGCTCTTAAAGTTGGTAAAATTACAAGTGAAGAATTAGAACATGCTATAAATGAAATTAAAAAGACACCAGCTATAATAAAAGATTTATTAAAAAAATCAGATATTTATAAGACAGTTTCTCAACATATTATAGATGCTGAATCCGTGTACTTTATAGGTAGAGGTGTTGACTATATCACTTCAAAAGAAGGTTCTTTAAAGCTTAAAGAAATTTCTTATATACACTCTGAATCATTCCCAGCCGGAGAATTAAAACATGGTACTATAGCTCTTATTGAGGAAGGCACAAAAGTTTTTGCTCTAGCTACTCAAAGAAATTTAATTGATAAAATGGTTTCTAACATACAAGAAATTTCAGCAAGAGGTGCTGAAGTATTCGCAATAGGTTTCTACAATGAAGGTCTAAAAAAACATACTTCTAAACTAATAGAAATACCTGCGATAGATGATTTAGTTGCACCACTTATAAGTATAGTTCCTTTACAAATAATTGCATATTATGCATCAGTTTTAAAAGGAAATGACGTAGATAAACCTCGTAACCTTGCCAAATCAGTTACAGTAGAATAAAAAAATTAGGACGTACTAAATTAGTGCGTCCTTTCTTTCTGCTTCTTTAATTTTAAATATTAAAAATTTTGTTATAGGATAAAATATAATCTCATAAATAGTTTCAATTATTGTCATACTAATTGACATATAAATTATTTGACTAATTGGTATTATACCTAAAAATGCTATGTTACTAAATATTATATTATCTACAAATTGACCTAATACCGTAGATACAATAGCTCTGTATAGTAAGCTGTTGTTACCTTTCATTTTTAAATGATACATTATCTTGACATTTAATGCTCCGCCAATCAAATATGCTATTAAACTAGCTATCAAAATTCTTGGTACATTTCCAAGAACAATTTCAAATGAACTTTGAATTTCAAGTGAGCTTGCATTAGGAAGTAGAATTGCAAGTTGCGAACAAGCAGCTACAATTATATTTAAGAAAAATCCCCAAAATACCATTGTTTTAGCACTACTATATCCCCGAGTTTCTGTTTCTACATCTTGGGCTATAAAAGTTACAGGCTCAAAAATATAGCCAGCAGGAGCTTGTATAATTCCAATTTTCCATCTCTTAGTTGCAAAAATATTTTTCATTATTACCGCAACTGCATATAAGCTCCACAACATGAGTCTATATAAATCTGCTCTTTTATTTTTGCTATAAGAATCAATTTTCTGCATAATGTCCTTCTCTATCAAGTCCATTTGCTAAAAATGCTTTTTCTCTATCTATACATGTTCCACATTTGCCACAAGGAGGATTAGTACCGTTATAACAAGAGTAAGTCAGATGATAAGGTACACCTATGCTTTTTCCATAAGCTACAAGTTCAGTTTTAGTCTTGTTTAAAAATGGAACTTGTAAACTTACTTCGCCTCTTGAACCAACATTTATAGCTTCTTCCATAGCTTTCACAAATTCAGGGCTGCAATCAGGATAAATTACTCCAGAGTCGTCTTTATGTGCTCCAAAATAAATTTTATCTGCCTTATATTGCATTGCTAACGAAGCTAATACAGATATAAAAATTCCATTTCTAAACTCAACTTCTGTGTTGGCATTTTCTTGTTCTGCATAGTCTCCTTCACTAACTTCTAAACTCAAATCTGTAAGAGATGAATTACCATGTTTAAAAATATCTTTTAAATCAATATTTATCTGCTCGACTCCATAATACTTAGCTACCTTTTTTGCAGCTTCAAGCTCTTGTACATTATGTCTTTGTCCATAATCAAAGGATACTGCTATTACAGAGTCTCCTGTTTCCTTGGCCATAGCAAGACAAGTTGAACTATCTACTCCTCCACTAAATAAAACCATTTTCATAATTACACCTACTTATCTATTGTCTACTTTTTCCGGATACATATCATGGTTGCTAAGTCTATTCCATGCTACCGCTTCCCACTTTGTACCAGCTTGTCCATAGTTACAATAAGGGTCTATAGAGATTCCACCTCTTGGTGTAAATTTACCCCAAACTTCAATATACTTTGGCTCCATCAATTTAATAAGGTCTTTCATGATTATGTTCATACAATCTTCATGAAAATCTCCTCTATTTCTAAAACTGAATAAATATAACTTTAATGATTTGCTCTCAACCATTTTTAAACCTGGTACATATGAAATATAAATTGTAGCAAAGTCAGGTTGTCCTGTAATTGGACATAGCGATGTGAACTCAGGGCAATTAAATTTTACAAAATAATCATTATTTGGATGTTTATTATCAAATGCTTCTAAAACATCAGGCGAATAATCTTTAGGAATAGATGAGTTTTTGTTTCCTAACAGTGTTATATCTTTCATTTCTTCTTTTTCTCTCATAATTCTCCTCTTTTGAAACAAATAAAAAAAGGTGTCGTAACACACCTCGGTAAAAAATAAATTAAACTTAATTTTTTATCTATTTCTCCCTAGTTTTATTTTAAGACAGGATGGTTACGAACTGTCTACAGCAATTATAATGTATAATTTAAAATCTTTCAAATAAAAACTATTTAAATAGGAGTCTAAAAATTAGATTATTTATTTCCTCCTATTCAAATAGTCCTTTAAAAAGTTTAAAATTCTATTTTTGACTTGAATAAATCTCCGTCAATTTCGATTTCAAAAATACCTTTTTGAGCATTTACTAAACTCTTAGCTATAGATAGCCCTAATCCACTACCTTCAGTATTTCTTGAAACATCCCCTCTTGTAAACCTCTCCATTAATTCATCTTCTGAAATATTTAAAGGATACTTTGAAATATTTTTTATAATCAATTGTACTTTTTCATTCTTATACAATCTCACATACACTCTAGTCCCTTCCAAAGCATATTTATATATATTAGAAAATAAGTTATCCAAAATTCTTGAAGTTTTAACGCCATCTAAGTTTAACATTACTCTTTCTGGAGTATATTCTTCTACAATAGTTATGCTTTTTTCTTCAAGCTTATCTTCCCACTCACCTATAATTTGTTTTATCAGCTGTTTAAAATCAATTTCTTCTATCTCTAAATCAATATTTTCACTACTAACTTTTGCTGCTTCAAAAAGATCTTCTATTAGTGTCTTTAATTTTAAAGACTTCTCATTTATAACTTGAGCATATTTCTTAATATTTTCTACATTTTCTTCTTCAACTACTAATTCTGAATAATTTATAATTGAAGTCAATGGTGTTTTTAAATCATGTGATACATTTGCTATTAAGTCAGTTTTCATTTTTTCTGATTTAATAGCATTAGATATAGCGCCATCTAAATTCAAAGTTATCGCATTCAAATTATGTGCTAATCCTTTAAAATGAGAGTTATTTTCCTCTATTTTTATATCATAATGTCCCTCAGATATTATTTTTGCTGTTTTTTCTATATCCTCAAGTTCAATAATATATTTTTGAACTCTTACAAATATAACGCCTATTAAGCAAACCCAAATTAATAACACAATTAGCTGTAAAGAAGATACCACAACTATATTGGATGCAACTACACCAAGAATTAATAAAGCTAAAAAAAATAGCATTAAGTTTCTTCTCTTTCCCGGATCAAAGTCTTTTAAATATTCCGTAGATACATTCTTTGATTTCATAAATAATCCAATTGATTTCTGACCAAAAAAGTTAAATACTTTAGACACAATTGAATTATTTACAACTTTAGATGAAAACCCATTATAAAATACATCTTTTAAAGAATATAACAAGTACAATTCTGCAACACCTATAGTGCTTATAGCTAATATCTGTAATAAATAGAATGGAGATAATAGACTTTTAATTAACTCAGTATTTATACTAAAAAAATCAGCTGCCATCGCCGCACACATAAACCAAAGAGGTATTGCTCCAAATACAACTATTTCAAAAGGTACTTTTAAAATACTTTTATAAAAATTACTTTCTTCCATTTTTTCAAAGTTAGAAAATAAACCTAATAGTAATATTAAAATTGCTCCTGTTACCACTCCCAATGCAGAATTTGGAAATAAATTTTCTTCATAATTCATTGATGACTCATACTGTTTAAAAGCCATTGAGTTTGTATCAATTAAATACGTAAAATTTAATTTTTGTATCCCACTATTTTTTATTGATGCATAAACCTCTCTAATAGCTTGTTTTAAATTTGTTGCATACTTTCTATTCTCATTTTTTACTTGGTCTATATCTTTTGTAAATTTAAGAACTCCATCTTCCCATACACCGCTTAATATAATGTTATTTGGGCTTTCACTTAATTTACTATCAGCTATATATTGTGGATCAAACTCATCGACACTATTATCATTAGTCAAATAATACGTTCTGTATAATGGTTCTTCAGTTACATTAATATTTATCTTAGGATCGTTTATTCCTCTTGCTTTAGCAGCATCTATTGCTGCACCATAGCTACTGTATTGTTCAAACCCCCCATCATACTCATTTAAATCTAAAATAACTTTATTAGAATGCCTTTTAAATTCTTCTGTAAAAGGATAGTTGGCAATTTTATAACTTCTGACATAAGATTTAATAAATTGATCTCCATAAATATTATCTATATATTTAAAATTTGAATTTCCAGCACCATCTTTATATAGAGAATTATCCACTTGATTATAATAGTCATAATATGATTCTCTATTGGATCTATATGAATTAAATAAATTATTCTTAGCTCCATAAATCCCAAATAACACTCCTACAATTGATATTACCAAAAATGCTATTAATAATCTTTTTGTAGAATATCTTATATCAACGTCTTTCATAACTCCTCCTATTTTGTAACGAACTTATATCCTAATCCCCAAGCAACCTTTAAGTAAATAGGCCTTTTAGGATCAATTTCAATTTTTTCACGTATTCTACGTATGTGTACCGTTACAGTTTTAACATCAAATGCTGGCTCATCCCAAACTTTTTCATAAATTTCATCAACTGAAAAAACCCTATTAGGATTTTTCATCAATAATTCTAAAATTTGGTATTCAATTGATGTGAGATGTGCCTTTTCATCTCTCACATAAACCGATTTTTCAGGTATCACAAGTTTTATATCTCCATACTCTAAAATATCGGAATTCTTATTGGGTTGATACTCGTAAAATCTTCTTATATTGGAGCTAACTCTTGCCATAAGCTCTAATGGATTAAAAGGTTTAGTTATATAATCATCAGCACCTATATTTAAACCTATTATCTTATCATAATCTTCACCTTTGGCAGACAAAATAATTATCGGAACGTAAGTAATTTCTCTTAACTTCAAAATAGCTTCCTCACCGCTTAAATTAGGCATCATAAGATCCATGATAATCAAGTCGATTTTTTCAGATTTAAATTTTTGTATAGCTTCTTCCCCATCTTTGGCTTCAATAACATCATAATTTGCATTTCTCAAATATATGCCTATAGAATCTCTTATGGCATTATCGTCTTCCGCTACCAATATTTTATACCTCATATCTATCCTCCAAATATATACTACATCATATTTCTTACAATAATCTTTTTAAAATATTACAAAAATCTTAATTTTATTATAACGGTTTATCATAACAAATAAAATTAAGATTTTTACTTTATATATGTTAGGTATAATGATAAGGTTGAAAGAAGTCATAGAAGCGATAATGAAAGGTTTTATACTCATTTATCTTTTTATAATCTTATTGTGCAAATGAAAAGATATTTATATAAACCTAATAGACTTCCTATGCAGACTTTAGGGTGGTTAAATCCTGTGCAAAAAAGAAATCTATTAATGGGAGCTAACTCCCATTAATAGATTAACATATTGGATATTTTACTGTTTTTTGTCTCACATCATTTACAAATGTACACTGTAGACAATCATTTAGATTGGCTATTAATTAGAATTGAATATTTAAAAAACTAACTACATAAATTTTAAATTACTTTCTTAAATTCATTCTTCAAAATATAATATGTGCAAATAGCACAATTATAGGAAGTGTTATTAATGTTCTTTCAAGAAATAATATAAATAAATCTAATAGGGTTACTGGCAAATTAGTTCCTAGTATAACAGCTCCAGTTTCAGACATATATATAAGTTGAGTTACAGAAACTGCTGCAACTATAAATTTAGTCATAGGGTTAGATATTTCCGCTGCCAATATTGATGGAACCACCATATCTGCAAATCCAACTACCATAGTTCCACTTGCTGCTTCAGCTTCTGGCACTTGAAGTAACTTTAATATAGGTAAAAATGGTTTACCCATTATGTCAAAAAATGGTGTTGCTACTGATACCACTAAAGCTAATGTGCCGGCAGCCATAATAATCGGTATAACTCCTAACCATAAACCAAGCACAGTCCTCACTCCACTTTTTAAATATTGAGTAACTCCAATATTTCCTTCGGCTTTTTTAACAGCAAGTTGGAGTCCCCATTCAGATTTTTTAAATCCTTCAGGAATAGCTTCTGGAAGAGCTTTTTTTATGCCATTGTTATATATATCTTTTTTAGTTGCTAGAGGATATATTCTAGGTAAAACCAGTGCAGCTACTATACCAGATAGTGCAACTATAAAATAAAATTGACCAAAATAATCTGTCATGGATACATTCTCAAGAACAACTAAACAAAATGTTATTGATACCGCTGAAAAAGTTGTCGCAATAACTGCCGCTTCTCTTGCGGTATAATATCCATCTTCATACTGTTTATTAGTAAGAGCAACTCCTATTGTCCCATCTCCAATCCAAGAAGCAACACAATCTATGGCCGAGCGTCCTGGTAGATTAAAAACAGGTCTCATAAAAGTTGTTAAATAGACTCCGAGAAATTCCAACAATCCAAATTCTGTTAAAAAAGGTAATATAAATCCTGCTACTAAAAAAATAGTAAATAGACCACATATTAGATCATATAATATAAGCCCTCCAGTATCTGCACTATAGATTATTTCTGGACCAATTTCAAAAGCTGTCATAAATCCTATACAAAGTCCAACTAATCTCGCAAAAAGCCAAAAATTAGAAATATCAGATACTTCTTTTAATAATTCATTTTTTTCAATCCAACTTGGCTTAGCAATCTTATAAATAAGTGCTAATGTACAAGATATGACAATACATATTAAAACTAATACATAGATAGGAACAATTGATTCAATGCCTTTGTTAATACCCTTTGATATTATAGATACCATTATTGTAGAACTTCCATCTTTTTTAAAAGGTACCATTAAAAGTAAAACACCTATAATAGATGGAATTAAAAATTTCATAATTCTTCCAGTGGTCATTTTTTCTTTTTTTATATTTTCCATATGAATACTCCTTACATTCATTTACTAAATCTTAAATATCTTCTCTCCATAAAGGCATAGACATGCACCTTGGGCCCCCTCTTCCCCTAGAAAGTTCACTAGAAGGCATGATATGTAGTTTTATTCCATGTTCTTCTAATAATTTATTAGTGACTTTATTTCTTGAATATACAATCACTTCTCCAGGAGCAATTGCTAAAGTATTAGCTCCATCATTCCATTGTTCTCTAGCTCCAGCTATTGGATCATCTCCTCCACAACGAATTAAAGTAACTTTTTCAAGTCCTAATGCTTCTGCCAAAATTTTATCAAGTTCTTTGTTTTCCTTTTCTATATTAATCTTTCCATCATTACCTAAAGTTAAAGAATATACTGACAAAGGTCCTTCAATTTCAGGATGTATTGTAAATTTATCATAATCTACCATTGTAAATACTGTGTCAAGGTGCATAAAAGCTCTCTTATTAGGAATATGTAATGCTAAGATTTTTTTAAAAGATTCACGTTTTTCAAAAATTCTTTCAGCTAATTTTTCTATAGACGCAGCGTCAGTTCTCTCAGAAATTCCCACTGCTAAAACTTCCTTAGATAAAACCAGTTCATCTCCACCTTCAATTGACGTAGAATCCTCTCTATCATACCATAGTTCAACGCTACCGTTTTTAAATCTAGGATGATATTTTAATATATATTTTGCAAATATGGTTTCTCTTTGTCTGGTTAAATTTCTCATCCTATTTAAAGACACTCCACTCCCTATATTTGCTGCCGGGTCTCTTGTAAAATATAGATTAGGCATTGAATCAACTATGAAAGGATAGGCTGAATCTACCATATCTGTAAGACTTACTTTTTTAAAATTAGGTAACTCATCTTTTTTTATACCCTCCATCATTTTAAGAACCATTTCAAGATTATTCTCAAAACTCGTTAATAAATTCTTCACAAGAATACGCTTAGTTTTGCCTTCTATATTAGCTTCCGAAATAAACTCATCAATAAATTCCTCTTTAACATCATCTGAAGTGATAGCTTCAGCCGCTAACTCTTCTAAATAAAGAACCTCAACACCATTTTTTTTCAAGATTTCTGCAAAAGCATCATGTTCTTGAATAGCAATCTCTAAAAATGGTATATCATCAAATAAGAGTCTGTCTAACAAATCCGGAGTTAAGTTCTCAATCTCTCTTCCAGGCCTATGTAACAATACAGTTTTTAATTTACCTATTTCATTGTAAACATGTATAGCTTTTTCGTTAATCATATTCTAATTCCTCCTTAAATATATATTTAGATTTAAGTAAATCTATAACGTACCCTTTAAATAATATACAATTAATAGTAAGCAAACATTTTCAAAAGATGTATTTCTATCTATTTCTTTTTAAGATTATTTTATCACAATAATTATAAAAAAGTTAATTTTAAAAAAATCATATTATTTATATTATCTATTTTTTCTAACTTTTATATGTATTTCACTATAGTTATGACTTTATAAAATATAATTTTAAACTTAATTAGCAAATTATAGTTCTCTAAATATTTATAACTTATATTTTTTTCAATCTCAACAAGATATTTATTTCCATTTTTATGTTTATATCCTAATTTCTTATAAAAACCTAAAGCTGTAATTGAAGATGTTATTTCTATTCTCTTTGATTTTAAAAAATACTCATCATTTTCAAAGGCATTCATTATTTTCTTACCAATTCCTTTTCCAATGTACTCTGGCAATACAAAAACAATCATTATATAACTTTCATCTTCCTTATTGTGATATACCCTAATTTCCCCTTATTCCTAGTATTTTATAATTCTCTTCAAAAACATAATAATTATTTTCTTTAACCCTTTTTAAAATATCTTTCTGTGAAAATTGAATGAATTCATCTTCTAAAAATCTCTTTTCATAATCCTTTATATTAATTTCATATAAAGTCCTCTTTATTAAAGATGAAGCTTCTTTAGCATCTTTAATATTAAATCTTCTAATCATTTCATCCTAAAAATAAATATGTTTATATTTTTATTATAACAAATTATACAGCTACATATATGCTATAATTTATTTTGAGGTGAACTATGTCTTACGATGGAATTGTACTGAAATCAATAACTGAAGAATTAAAAAATAGTTATATAAATACTAAAATAGAAAAAATATACCAACCCACCAAGGATTCTATAATCCTGACAATGAAAGCTAATGGAGAAAAAAAGAAATTATTACTTAATGTTTCTAGCCAGTCTCCAAGGATAAATTTTACTGAAGAAGAATTTGAAAATCCTAAAACTCCTCCTAATTTTTGTATGCTTTTAAGAAAACATTTAGAAGGTTTTAAAATCATAGACTTTAATCAATATGAAATGGATCGTATTCTTAAAATAGATGTCCTTAGTAGAGATGATTTAGCATTTGAAATTAAAAAAAGTCTTATTATTGAAATAATGGGTAAATACTCAAATATCATATTAGTAGAAACTCAAACCAATAGAATTATAGATTCTATTAAACGTGTAAATCACAATATGTCTTCAATTAGAGAAATATTGCCAGGATTAACTTACAACACAGATTTAATTTCCAATAGATTAAATCCTTTAATTGAAAATTCATTCGATCGAATAGAACTAAATAATCTTACAATTAAAAATGGCTTTATAAAAACATTTATGGGGCTTAGCCCCATAGTAATAAGAGATATATGCTACAGAGCTAATCTTGATGAAGATAGACCTTTAAATAGTCTTTCTTATGAAGATATACAATCATTAAAAGAAAATTTTTATGAAATAATGAATTGTATAAGAAAAAATGAATTCACTCCAATTTTAGTTAAAGATTTGGATAAAATAATTAATTTTTCTGTAATTGATTTACAAATGTATAGAGAAGAACAAAAGGTCAGATTTAAAGATACATCAAAACTTATTGATACATTTTATTTGGAAAAATTAAAAAATCAAATACTATCTGATAAATCCAGTGAACTAATAAAAAAAATTAAGAACTTAATAGATAGAGAAATCAATAAATTACAAAAACAACTAAAAGAATTTGCACACTCAAAAGATAGAGACAAATATAAAATATATGCAGATTTAATATCATCTAATCTTTATCGAATAGAACCCGGTGTAAAATCTATAGAAGTTGAAAACTTTTATGATGAAATGAAACCTATAACAATTTCTATGGACAATAAAATTTCTCCACAAGCAAATGCAAATAAGTATTATAAAAAATTTGCAAAACTTAAAAATGCAAATTTAAAACTTAAAGATGAAATTGAAAAAACTCAAAACTCTATTAATTATCTAAAATCGGTTTTATTTAGTTTAGAACTTAGTGAATCTTCTGATGATATCGATGAAATTCGTGAAGAACTATATGAAATGAACTATTTAAAAAAACATAATTCAAAAAATAAAAAAGTTAAATTAAAAATCTCACAACTAACCAATGAAAACGGAGATACTATTTATTGTGGTAAAAATAATAAACAAAATGAATATTTAACTTTAAAATTTGCAGGACAAAATGATATATGGTTCCATGTTCAAAATGCACCTGGTTCACATGTTATTTTAAAAAATAATTCTGGTGATTTTTCTGAATCATCTATACTTCAAGCAGCTAAGCTTGCAGCTACTAATTCATCATTAAAATCATCTAATAACATTCCTGTAGATTATACTCTAAAAAAATATGTTAAAAGACATCCGTCAAAAATACCGGGCCTTGTCACCTATACTAATTTTAAAACAATTGTTATAAAACAAAATTAAAACACCTCTTTTTAGGGGTGTTTTAATTTTGTTTTTAAATTAATCTTCTTTATCTAAAAAATTTAATTTTTCAAGAACTATTTTATATCCATCAGATCCATAATTTAAACTTCTATTAATTCTTGAAATTGTTGCTGTACTTGCTCCTGTTTCAGATTCTATCTCATGATATGTTTTATTTTTTATCAATAGTTTCACTACTTGTAGTCTTTGTGCTATTGCCTGAACCTCTTTAACAGTACAAATGTCCTCAAAAAATCTATAACATTCTTCAGGCGTTTCCAAAGTTAAAATTGCTTCAAATAAGCCATCCGTCTGTTCACTTTTGATCTTTGAATTATACATATGTGACCTCCTAAGCTTTATCGCTTTTCAATTATTCTTTCGGTATTATAGTAACAATTTCACATATTAAAGTCAAGACAAATTATACTAATATAGAGTTATATTATATATAAGTTTTTATATATAGTATATTAAATTTAAATAAAATAATTTAATGAAAATAAATTACTCCCTCAAAATTTAAAAAGAGTGTAGAATTTCTACACTCAAACCCTTAGTTAATATTAATTAATATTCTACGAAAATAGAACCTTTTGCTCCACAAAGAGGACATTTTTCTACATTTTCAAATCCAATGTATCCACAAACTGGGCAAAGTAATACTTTTTCTACATCAAGATCTTTTCCAGCTTCAACAGCTTCAATTGCTGTTTGATATCTTTCCGCATGTACTTTTTCAGCTTCGATCGCAAATCTCATTGCTTTAACTGCTTCTTTTTCTTCTTGCATTTCGGCAACAGCTATATACGCTGGATACATTTGAGTATATTCAAATACTTCTCCACCCTTAGCCCCTTCAAGATTTTCTTTCAATGTACCAATTCCAAATCCAGCCATAGAAGTTACAGGAAAATCTCCAGCTACATCTCTAAGAGCGTTAAAATGTAATGTAGCATGTACTTGTTCAGCATCAGAAGTAGCTTCAAAAAGTCTTGCTATATTTTCAAAACCTTCTTTTTTAGCTAAGTTACCCCAAATTCTATATCTCATGTGGGCCTGGCTTTCTCCACCAAAAGCTGATCTTAAATTATCACTTGTCATATGATTCATAAATTTACCTCCTATTTACAGTTGTTCATTCATACACATTTATTATATATTTAAATGTTCTAAAATTCTACATTTTTATCATAACTTAGAGTTTATTTAAATTAAAATCTGTATATATAATTGATATCTATCAAATAAATTATGCTTTATTAATATTTGCAGCTTGTTCAGCGCTTGTTAAAGCATCTATTATTTCGTCAATATCTCCATCTACTATTTGATCTATCTTATGCAATGTTAGAGAAATTCTATGGTCTGTTACTCTACCTTGAGGATAGTTATATGTTCTGATTCTTTCTGATCTATCGCCTGTCCCTATTTGAGCACTTCTTTGGTCTGATAACTCACCTTGTTGTTCTCTCATTTTCAAATCATATAATTTTGTTTTTAAAACCTTTAGAGCTTTTTCTTTATTTTTCAACTGACTTTTTTCATCTTGACAACTGATTACCAATCCTGTTGGAATGTGAGTAAGTCTAACAGCAGAGTCTGTAGTGTTTACACATTGCCCTCCATTACCTGAAGCTCTAAACACATCAAATTTTATTTCTGTTGGGTCTATTTCAACTTCTACATCCTCAACTTCTGGAAGCACAGCAACTGTTGCAGTAGAAGTATGAATCCTTCCTGATGATTCTGTTTCAGGAACCCTCTGAACTCTATGAACTCCTGATTCATATTTTAATCTTGAATATGCTCCTTTACCTATTATTGTAAAGACAACTTCTTTATATCCACCAATACCTATTTCATTAGTATTCATGATATCTATTTTCCATCCTTGCCTTTCAGCATATCTGATATATTGTCTATAGAGCACTCCTGCAAATAAAGCTGCTTCATCACCGCCTGCTCCGGCCCTAATTTCCATGATTACATTCTTGTTGTCATTAGGGTCTTTTGGTATTAGTAATATACGAAGTTCTTCTTCAACTTTCTCAAGTTTATCTTCTGCATCTTTCAACTCTTCTTTTACTAAATCTTTAAGTTCATCTTCTATGTTATCACGTAACATATCCTTATTGTCTTTTATGGTTTTAACTAGAGTTTTATATTCCCTATATTTATTTACAATTGGTTCAATTTCTGCATGTTCAATAGCTGTCTTTTGATACTTTTTAGAATCACTTATTATATTAACATCCATTAAATCTTGCTCTAAACTTTTAAATTTTTCCTCAAAAGCTTCTAAATTTTCGTACATCTATATCTCCTTTTGTAGCTATTACAACTCTGTTATGGTCAGACAAGTCTTTTAATACCAGTATATTATAATCACCTAATAAATTTATAATCTCTTCTGCCTGATCATAGCCAATTTCTAAAATTAAAAAACCTTTTTCCGTTAAATACTTATCCAAATTTTTAATTATTCTTCTATAAATATTTAATCCATCAAACCCACCATCTAATGCCAATATAGGTTCATATTGAACTTCTTTTTGTAACTTCTGTATTTCTTTTGTAGGTATATATGGCGGATTTGAATAAATAACATCATATTTCCCATCTACATTTTGATAAATATCGCTTTTAAAGACTTTTATATTCTCACAGTTATATTTTCGAATATTTTTTAAAGTATTTTCAATTGCAAAATCAGAAATATCTACACTATCTACTTTAACATCATTGTATTCTAAGGCTATACTTATAGAGACACAACCTGTTCCACAACCAATTTCTAACATTCTATCATTTTTATCTATAGCTTTTAGAATTGCTTCCACACTAATTTCAGTATCGTATCTTGGAATTAAAACATTTTTATCAACTATAAAATCATGTTTATAGAAAAACTGATGTCCTAATATATATTGTAAAGGTTCTCCATTTTTTCTTCTATCTAAAATCTCAAAAATCTTTTTTTTATTATCTGAATTTACTTCAATGTCATCATGTATAGTAATGTATGATTCTTCAAGATTTAACACTTCAGAAACTATCATTTTTAACTCTCTATTGACATCAGCATATTGACTATCTATATAATATTCTTTTCCTAATTTAAAAATTTCACTTATTTCCATAAATCACTTTCTCCATCTGTTGGAAGAACTGCTTTTAAACTAGTTATCGCGACTTCTATCATATCATCTGAAGGTTCTCTAACTGTTGCTATTTGTTGGATTTTGAGCCCTGGTATCCTTATTATTTTACAAATTCCGGAATCACTTTTCCCCACATATCTGTTAACTTCGTATGCTATACCGGCTATGAGTGGCATTGCTAAAATTCTTGTCAATATTCTCATAATAGGATTAGGCCATCCAAAGAAAGACAAAACTATTATGCTTATAATCATAACCATAAATAAAAAACTAGTTCCACATCTTGGATGTTCTATAGGATATTTTTTAACATTTTCAATAGTAAGTTCTTCTCCAGACTCATAACAATATATAGATTTATGTTCGCTTCCATGATATTCAAATACCCTTTTTATATCATCTAATTTAGAGATGTATTTAAGATAAATAAAAAATATAATTAATCTTAATATACCCTCAAATAAATTTAGAATAATTGAAGACTTAAAAAAATCCTTTAAAAATCCAGCAGCCACAGATGGAATTACCATAAATATTCCCACTGCTAACAGCATAGAAATTGAAACTGTCATGAATACTTCTAAGTTGTTATTCTTACTATTTTCTTCATCCCAAAAAGATGCAGAAAACATTAAAGCATTAACGCCTACTATCATTGCATCTATTAATTTATAAGCACCTCTTAAGATAGGTAATTTTAATATTTTATATTTTTTTGAGAGATCTTTGGCCTTTTCTACTTTTAGCTCTATATCTCCAGTAGGTTTTCTAACTGCTACAGCTATTTTAGACGGACCTCTCATCATAACTCCTTCTATAAGAGCCTGCCCACCTATAGTTGTCTTAAATGCTGCTTTAGTATTCATATTATCTCCTATTTATAAAAAATGGTTAGCAAAAGCTAACCATTTTTTATTTTTGTCTATATTTTTTGTTGAATTTTTCTATACGTCCACCGTGTTCAGCAGTTTTTTGTTTACCTGTGAAGAATGGGTGACATGCAGAACAAATTTCAACTCTTAAATCTTCTTTTACAGAACCTGTTTTAAATGTGTTTCCACAAGCACAAGTAACTGTTACTTCTTTGTATTCTGGTTGAATGTCTTTTTGCATTTTACTTCTCCTTACTTATTTTTCATATTTAATATATATTCTTTAATATTTATCTCTTCCTTATCAGCTGTAACAATTTTAAAATCATAATCAGCTATAAGTCCTGAGCCCATCCCTATAAATGTAGCAATTGGAGCTAAAATTGCTCCTAATGATGCTGCAGTAAGAGAAATATTAATCACTGTTTCGCCATCTTTTTCAACTAAAATTTTTGTTGCATTTGTAGTGTTCCAAATATCTTTTATAGCTTTTTTGATATCTTCAAATTTAATATCTTCAAATTTAAAGAATTCATCTTTTTGATCATGTTTGTAATTACTTACAGAAGCTCTTATGATTTCAACTGCTTTTTCAACATCTCCATCTGTATCAAGTAAAGCATTCTTTACTACTTGATATTCAGCTCCAGTAACATTCATTACATAATCTACTTTTTCTATAGTTATCATGAAATTTACCTCCTTATTTAGGAAACTACTTTAATTATACACTAGTTTCAAACTAAGACTTTTTCTCAACCATCTTTATATCTTCATCTTTACCCACAATGATTAAAATATCATCATTTTTAAGAACTGTATCTGGTGCCGGGTTTACTTCAACCTCACCATTTTTTTCAATTCCCAATATTGTAATTTTGAATTTATTTCTAATCTCCAAATCTTCAATAGTTTTATCCCACCACGATGGCAGCGCTCTAATTTCAGCTATTGATAATTCTTGTGAAATTTGTATATAATCAAGTAAATTTTTTGAGGTTAAATTGTATGCAACTCTAGATCCCATATCCTTTTCAGGATAAACAACTTCATCTACCCCAACTTTTAGTAAAATTGTGCCTTGTCTTACAGTATTAGCTTTAGCTATTATCAAAGGTATTCCAGCCTCTTGAGCTACAATTGATGACATTATTGCCGCTTCAAAATTTTCACCTATTGCAATAACAGCTCCATCAAAATTTTTTAATCCCAAATTTTCAGTTGCATTTTCATCCATCATATCTACTTGCATAGCTGTGGTAACTTTATCTGCAACAGATTGTACTCTGTCAAAATTTGAATCTACAGCCAAAACATCATATCCTAATTCAGAAAGAGTTATTGCTACCGTAGATCCAAATCTGCCTAAACCAAAAACTACATATGATTTCATAAATCCTCCTAGCCGACAACTATATCGCCTTCTGCATATTTATAAAGTATAGTTTTTCTACTTTTCATAATTGCAACAGCTAAAGTTGCAGGACCTACTCTACCTAAATACATTGACACTGTAATAATAATTTTTGACGCTGTAGAAAGTTCTGGAGTTATACCCCTTGAAATGCCAACTGTTGCAAAAGCCGAAATACTCTCAAATAGTACATCTAATAAATTAAATTTATCTACTTCTACTATTGTTATTAGTAGAGTAGCTATTATTACTGCTCCTAAATAAATTACAGTTATTGCTATTGCTTTTGAAACTGTATCCCTTGGTATAGTTCTCTTTAAGAAAACTACATCTCTTTCACCCTTACAAACAGATATTGTAGTAGCTAAAATAACTCCAAAAGTTGTCGTTTTTAATCCACCTGCTGTAGATGCTGGTGAACCTCCTATAAACATCAAAATCATTAATATAACTGCTGTAGAATAGTGAACTGAAGCCATATCTACAGAGTTAAAACCCGCTGTTCTAGATATTGTCGATTGAAAAAACGATATAAGCCATTTTTCAGTTCCAACATAATTGGCTAACGTACCTTCATTTTCAATTAAATAAAACAATATTGTACCTATTACCAAAAGTATTGAAGTTACAATCAAAACCATTTTTGTATGAAGACTAGTATGTCTAATACTCTTTTTTCTTAATATATCTCTAAAAACTGTAAATCCTAACCCTCCTAATATAATTAAGATTGATATGGTAAGATTTAATATCAAATCAGTTGGATAACTCATAAGAGAATTACCTGTTATATCAAATCCAGCATTACAAAAAGCAGATATTGAATGAAAGACGGAAAAGGCAATTCCTTTTTCCATGCCATAAATAGGTATAAATCTTATAGATAAAACAATAGCTCCAACTAATTCTATAAATAAACTTATCTTTATTACAGATTTAGTAAGTTTTACTAGTCCTGTTAATGTATCTTGATTCAATTGCTCTTTAATTAAAATTCTCTCTTTCAAACCAATTTTAAAATTAAATAGCATTGCTATTAATGAAAATAACACCATTGTCCCCATTCCACCAATTTGTATTAGGACTAATATTACAGCCTTACCCATAACTGAAAAATACGATGCTGTATTAACAACAATAAGCCCCGTCACACAAGTTGCTGAGCTGGCTGTAAAAAGTGCATTTACAAATCCAATTCGCTCTCCCGATATGCTTGCTTCAGGCATATTTAAAAGCACTGCGCCAAATAGTATTACAAATAAGAAACTTAATCCTATAATCATTGGTGGATTATGAAATAACTTATACATTAAAGAATGGAACTTTGAATTTAAAATATTCACTTCAAGACACGCTTTTCTTTAATTATTCACCTTTTGCAACTTTTACAAGTTCTGAAAAGCCGTTTGGATCATTAATTGCCATTTCTGATAGCATTTTTCTATTTACTTCTATATTTGCATTCTTAAGTCCTGAGATAAATTTAGAATAGCTCATTCCATTTAATCTTGCAGCAGCATTAATTCTAGCAATCCATAATTTTCTAAAATCTCTTTTTCTTTGCTTTCTACCTGCAAATGCATAGTTCAGTGATTTCATAACTGCTTGATTAGCAGGTCTGAATAACTTTGATTTTGCTCCGAAATATCCTTTAGCCTGTTTTAAAATCTTTTTATGCTTTTTCTTAGCGTTAACCGCTCTCTTAATTCTAGCCATCTATATTTACCTCCTATGGAATCATGTGATCAATTCTTCTTTGATCGCCTTTGCTAACTGTTTGTGATTTTCTAAGACTTCTAACTCTTTTAGCTGTTTTCTTTCCAGTTAAATGTCCCTTGTATGCTGTATATCTTTTTATCTTTCCTGAGCCGGTTCTCTTGAATCTCTTTGCTGACGCTCTATGAGTTTTCATTTTTCCCATAAGTATAATCCTCCTAATTTTCTTCTTTATTTGGAGCTAAAAACATAATCATGTTTCTACCTTCCAACTTAGGTTTTTTATCCACAGTTCCACTTTCTGAAACCATTTCAACAAATCTGTCTAAAACTTCTTTTCCAATTTCAGTATGTCCCATTTCTCTTCCTCTGAATCGAACTGCGACTTTTACTCTATCCCCATTTGATAGGAATTTTTTAGCATGCTTTACTTTAGTCTCTAAATCATGTTTTTCAATATTAGGAGTTAATCTAACTTCTTTTATATTTATTACACGTTGTTTCTTTTTAGAGTCTCTTTCTTTCTTTATCATTTCATACTTATATTTTCCATAATCCATGATACGGCATACTGGTGGTTTAGAGTTAGGCGATACATTGACTAAGTCAAGTTTCTTTTCAAAAGCCATATCTAAGGCCCTGCTTCTAGGAACGACTCCAACTTGATTCCCTTCGTCATCAACTAATCTAACTTCCTTATCTCTAATCTCTTCATTAATTTGAAGTTCTTTAATACTAGCACCTCCATGCAAAAATTTACAATAAAAAAGCGGGCATAGAAACCCGCAAGAATACAAAAACAATTCTTAAATAACCTCAAAACTATAAGTCGTAAGGTGAGAAGCGGACTTCTACTTAAACAATACTATTATTATACTTTGTATTAAATAATTTGTCAAATTAAATTATTCTTCATCTAAGAATTTTTTATTTTCCTAAATTGCAATATCAAATTGAACTATTTTCCCAAAAGTATCCATTAACCCTAATTTATTGAGTTCTTCTACAAAAACTTCTATAGGTGTTCGGTAATTTAGGATTTTTCTTGGTAAATTATTCATCCAGTTCATTATTTTTAAATAGTGATTTTCATTGTAGTCTAATAGGGATTTTCCTTTTGGAAGGAATCTTCTTATTAGGCTATTATGTTTTTCGTTACT
>NZ_JAXDSS010000091.1:0-10236 GCF_034090345.1 Peptoniphilus sp.
AACAAACCCAATATCTATTTCACAGACACGTGCCGCCCCTACGATGAAATAAATATAAATTCATAACCAACCAATACCAAATAGATTTTAAGCTGTGGTATAATTAACTCGGAGGAAATGATGAATTTAAATATGAGAAAAATAATAGTATCGATAACATTGTTGTCATTGCTAATTGTAATATATTTTTATTATAGGAATACATCCGGAAGAGAAATTGTATTAGATCAGAAAATAAAAGTCACTGAGAATGCAAAGAGTTTTCATCTCTCTACAAATGGTTTGATGATTTTTGACAACAATCTCTACATTTTAAATAGAGAAGGTGATTTGATTAAGACTGTAAAGGCAAAAAATGTTGAATTAGATTCTTTTTTTGCCAATAATTATGCTTTTCTATATGATGAAGATCTTGGGAGAATAAGTCAATATCAAGACAATGGAGAGTTTATCAGAAACATAAAGATAACGGATACTTTATTTAATATAAAGTATGAGAATAAAAATTTTATTTTACATACAAAGTATGAAAATGGGGAGAGATTGTGGGTTCTTACGACTGATGGGAAGCTGAAAAAAATTTATGAGACTGCAAATTCTATACTTGATTATGATGTGAAGGATTTAGAAAAATTTGTGATTGCAGAGTTAAAAGTTGAAACCAATGGTTATACAACTAATTGTATAGTAAAAAATTCATCTAATAACAAGACCTACTCAAGGGGTTCTGAAGTGGCGCTTTATGTAAATTATTCTGATTCAAGAATTGTCATGGTAACTAATAAAAATTTATATGCTTTTGAAGGTGATGATGTAAAGAGAGTTGAAATTCCAAATATTTCTGATGTAGAGGTTGTGGACAGAAGTGTATATTTACTTCACTCAGGAATTTTATCGAAATATAATTCTAATCTTGAAGAAAAGACTAAGCACATAGTGGCGGCGAATGTAGAAAAGTTACAATTGGTTTCTAAATCGCTATATGGCTATTCGAATTCTGATATAGCGGGTAATTTGCTTCAAAGAAATGAATTTTATTATAGGTTTCCATCGGAAGCTGAAAAAATAGAAATATCGGGGATTAGAATAGGTGTGCTTCAAGATGGGATAGTGACTCTTTATAAAGTAACGAATGACAGAAATGAATTGGGAGAGAAAAACAAATGAGTGTATTAAATGAATTTGAAAAGTATCTCAGGACGGAGGGGGCATTAAATCCGTTCGGCAAATTGGTGGTTATTTTATTAGTTTTTCTAACAGGTTTTTTGCTATCTAAATTTTTAAGATGGATTTTTATGTCTAGAATTGAGCATCAACTTAGACATGGAACTTATTCAAATCCAAGGTTACTCACAATAGTAAGCATTTTAAATAAGATAGTTGTAATCGTCATAATGATAATATGCGTTACTATATCTTTGGACATTGTAGGGCTTAATACATCTTCTATAATGGCGACTGTTGGAGTTGGCTCGTTAGCTCTTTCTTTTGGTGCGCAGACTCTTGTAAAAGATTGTATAAATGGATTTTTTATAATTTTAGAAAATCAATTTTCGGTTGGGGACACTGTAGTAATCGAAGGCAAGACCGGAATTATAGAGGATATAGGCCTTAGAACTACTGTTATAAGAGATTTTGACGGTTCGAAGCACATTATTCCAAATGGACAGATAGGGATTGTGACCAATCAACAAAGGGGAAATATGAGGGCTAAAGTGATCTGTTCTGTGGCTTTATCTGAAGAACCGGAGAGAGTTATAGACCTTTTGAATAAAAAGTTAGTTGCGATGAAGGTTGAAGGGTTGATAGGAAGTCCTGTTGTTTGGGGAGTTACCAACAACACCAACACCGGTTATGAGATAACTGTTGCGGCTTATGCAAAAGCCGGCTCTCAATATGGTGTTGAGTACAAACTCAGAGAGAGTATAGTTGAAGTGTTTAATGAAAACGGAATAAAGCTTCCGATTTTTAAATATGAGATAGATGGTAAGTAGGAGGTAAAATGCTATATTATAAGGTAGGAGATATAGTCACTCTAAAAAAAGGTCATCCTTGCGGTGAAAATATGTGGGAGATACTCAGAACGGGTGTGGATATAAAGTTAAAATGCCTTGGGTGTGAAAGACAAATTTGGATTTCTCGAATAGATTTTGAAAAGAGAATCAGAAAGATAAAAGAGGGTGAAAAATTTGTCAGCATTATTCATCATAAAAAGGAAGAAGAGTAATTTATTTAATTAACCTTTTCATACTGTTAAGCCTCTTGTGGCTTTTGGTAATCAAAAAAGAGAAGTAAAGAGTATCAAAACTTTTCACTTCTCTTTTTTTAATTTTCAGTTAAGTCAAATTGTTCAACTCTACTTGCTATGCTAAACGAGTTGTCTACAATTTCTGAATTGTATTCAGAGTTAAATAAGGCAGAAGATACGATATAGTCTGCACAAGTTTTAGAAGTTGCAAGTGGCACATCATACAGTGTTGTAATTCTTAGGAGTGCTTTTACATCCGGGTCGTGAGGTTGCATTTCAAGCGGGTCCCAAAAGAAAACGAGGATATCAACTTTTCCTTCTGCAATTCTTGAACCAAGTTGTTGGTCTCCGCCAAGAGGACCGGAGAGCAGCCCTTCGACTTCAAGTCCTGTGCGTTTTGAAATTAGAGCGGCGGTTGTTCCGGTACCGATTAGTTTATGAGCGGATAGGTGTGATTTATTTTCTACAGCCCATGCTACAAGTTCGTCTTTTTTATTATCATGCGCAACTAAAGCAATGGTTTTTTGAGCATTTACTTTAATATTTTTAGTATTCATAAAAAACCTCCTTTAATTATTATATAATATAGATTGAGGATTTAAATCAATAATTATTTTACTGTTTATTTGACAAAAACGTATAAATTTTATATAATACTTGAGTTATATCCTTGCTCATTCAAAAGGATGAGCCATTAGTCCACGAGGAGGTGAATTATGAGAAAGTACGAAGCAATAGTAATGTTCTACCCAACAGTAGAAGAAGAAAAGAGAGTAGCAGCTTTTGAAAGACTTAAGAAAATCATAAGTGATAATGGAAATATCACAAATGTTGATGAATGGGGTATGAGAAAGCTAGCATACGAAATTGAATACAACAAAGAAGCTTTCTATTACTTAGTTGAATTTGAAACAGAAGCTGAAGTAATTAAAGAATTCGACAGAGTTGCAAGAATTTTAGAATCTGTAATGAGACACATGGTAGTTAAATTAGAGGATTAAGGTGAAATTATGAATAATGTCAATTTAATGGGAAGACTTACAAGAGATCCGGAACTAAGATATACGCCAAGTGGTATAGCAGTAGTGAGATTTACAATTGCTGTAAACAGAAGATTATCAAAAGATAAAAGAGCTGAGGCAGAGCGTAACAACCAACCTACAGCCGATTTTATTTCATGTACAGCATGGAATAAAACTGCTGAGGTAATTGCCAACTACGTAAAAAAAGGCGATAGACTTGTAGTTCAAGGAAGAATTCAAACGGGAAGATATGATGATAAAGATGGAAAAACAGTTTATACAACTGATGTAATTGTTGAGAATATGGACTTTGTTGAAAGTGCAGGAGATAATATGCAAGCTCAACAAATGAGAAGACCGGAACCACCGGTTAACTCAGCTTATTCAAATGATTTCCAATCTGCACCATCAGGTAGTTTTGGAAACACTTTTGGATCTGACTCAGACAATGATGAGGGATTTTACCATATAAATAATGAAGACATTCCATTTTGAGGAGGGTAGAAAGTGCAAAGAAGATTTAGACCAAGAAAGAAAGTCGATCCATTTGAAAAGGATAAGACTAAAAAAATAGATTATAAAGATGTAGCTCTTCTAAAGAACTATATCTCAGAAAAAGGAAAGATTCTTCCAAGAAGAATCACCGGACTTAATGCAAAGCATCAAAGACAAATGACAGCTGCTATTAAGAGAGCTAGACAAATCGCATTAATTCCTTATTCAGCAGAATAATTTAAGGCAAGTCGAAAGGCTTGCTTTTTTTATATAAATATGAAATAAATAACTTATAGCAGTAAAAATATTAAAAACTGAAAAGAGAAAATTCAAGGTAAAGTGATAGGGTATTTATAAATGTCTTGACCGGACAGAGGATGATAAGAGATAATTAATAATTAAATTGTTTATTATAGGCATTTAGGAGAAGATGAGATTTGAACACAAAGAAAAGCATGCAAAAACAATTGACATTGTTGATTGGGATTATATTATTTACATCAAATTTAGCGTTGATTTTTTTGCTAAATTATTCGGTATCATTAGTACTGGAAGATTTGATAATCCCCATAGGAAATATACAAATTGAAATATACAACATAGATAATTTTAGTCTTAAATTGAAAATGTATGGATATATATTTGCTTTTTTAACAACAAGTTTGGGAACAATTATTACATATGTTTTTTTGGGAAGATATTTATTACCTCTTAGAAAATTATCAGAGCACATGGACAACATGAACAAGCAAAACCTTAGTGAATCCGTGGAACTGTACTCACGAGCTATAGAAATCAGTAGCTTAATAGAATCTTTTAACAATATGATGAGTAAATTAAAAAAATCATTTGAAATGCAAAAAGACTTTTCTTCCTATGTAGCACACCAACTAAAGACACCACTTACAGTAATACAAACGAAAATAGAAGTATTTAATAAAAGAGAATATAAAAAAGAAGAAGTTAAAGAACTTTTAGATACCATCTCTTATCAAGTAAAAAATCTAAATAATATTATAATTAAGATTTTGGATTTAACTTATATAGAGAGAATGGAGTTAAAAGAGGACATTCCACTTGAACTTTTGCTCGAAGATCTACTTGTTGACCTCGAAGAAAGAATAGAAAAAGAAGATATAAATATGGAATTTAATATTTTAACAACAGAAGATAGTTGCATTGACAATAAAAATTTTAATATAGTGGGGAACTACATACTTCTGTATCAAGCTTTTTTTAACCTGATGGACAATGCTATAAAATATAGTTATAAGGGTGGAAGTGTAAAAGTGCTTATACAGAATAATGAAGATAAAATTTGTATAAAGATATATGATGAGGGAATAGGGATTGAAAAATCTGATAAGGAATGTATATTTGAACCTTTTTTCAGAGGAGAAAATCCTGAAAAATTAAAAAAAGAAGGGATCGGAATCGGTCTTTCATTTTCAAAAAAAGTTTTTGAACACCACGGTGCAAAAATACAAATTAAAGATAATTTTCCGAAAGGAACGATTATAGAGATATATTTTGAAAGGTAGGATTTAATGATGAAAATACTACTGGTAGAAGACGAAATAGAACTGTTAAATTCAATTGCAGAAGGGTTAAACACGCTTGGATATTATGTAGATAAGGCGTCTTGCGGGAGAGAAGCTTTGGAGTACATCTTAGCGGAAGAACACGATTTATATATTTTTGATTTAAACCTTCCGGACATGACAGGCTTTGAAATATTAAAACAATTGAATAAGGAGAGAGAAAATTCAAAAGTGATGATACTTACGGCAAATTCAAATATAGAGTCAAAAGTAGAAGGATTTGAATTAGGAGCAAGCGACTATTTGACAAAACCATTTTACTTTGAAGAATTGGAAATGAGAGTAAAAGCACTTATGAGAAGAGATTTCCACTTAAAAAATATAAAAATAAATTGTGGAGAACTTGAATTTGACACCAAAAAGAGGATTCTCTATGTCAGGGGCGAGGAGATGAAGTTGACAAAAAAAGAGACAGCAATCATCGAATACTTGCTATTTAATAAAGATAGAATTGTAACGGTTGAAGATCTCCTTGCGCACGCTTGGGACAGCGAGGTCGATTATTTCAGCAACTCCATAAGAGTACACTTGGCGTCACTTAGAAAAAAAGTAAAACAAATTTTAGGGTACAATCCAATAGTAAATAAAATTGGAGAAGGTTACTTTTTAAAAGATCATAAGAATAAATGATAAGTGGGAGAAAAAAACTTGTTTTAAATCAATTTATAATAGTCAATATAAATCAAAGCGTTGATAAAATAGAAGCTGTGGAGGTGTCTTTTGAGAACATACGCAAATAAAGAAGAACTCAAATTTGAAATAAAAAAATCATTTGAAAAATATATTTCGGAATTTGACAATATTCCGGAGAACTTAAAAAATGAGAGAGTTATTGAAGTAGATAGAACCCCGTCAGAAAATTTAGCTTACCAAGTTGGCTGGACAACTTTACTTCTCAAATGGGAAGCGGATGAAAAAAAGGGCTTACATGTGAATACACCATCAGATGAATTTAAATGGAACGAACTTGGAAAATTATATCAATGGTTTACAGATACTTATGCGCATTTATCCCTAAAAGAGTTGAAAGATAAATTAAATGAAAATATCAATTCTATCTATGAAATGATTGATTCGTTAAGCGAAGAAGAACTATTTAAACCACATATGAGAAAATGGGCTGATGAAGCCACTAAGACGGCAGTATGGGAAGTATATAAGTTTATCCATGTAAATACCGTTGCCCCTTTTGGAACTTTCAGAACAAAAATCAGAAAATGGAAGAAAATAGTGCTTTAAATTAAACTCTGCAAAATAAAAATTCATAATATGATATTAATGGCGATAGGAATAGATGAAATCTATCGCCATTTTAAGTATGATATTCAATATTTAATTTAGAATATTTATCATTTCTTAACACGAACTTAACAACATAAATGATAAAATAACTACAATACTAAAAAAATTTAAACTAAAGGAGAGAAAATATGAATAGAGATTTTAGTAAAAAATATATGATGAAAAAAACATCTATGTTTTGCTTAATTGCAATTATGACACTTGGCTTGGCAGCTTGCGGTCAAAAAGAAAATAAGATAGATACAGCCAATAGACCGCCCGTTGCCGAACAAGCACAAAAAGAAAACAGTACTGAAAACATAGGTGAGTTTGAGACTACCGATTTAGAAAAAAATAAGGTGACACAAGAAGTATTTAGAGAAAATGACCTTACTATGGTTAACATGTTCTCAACAACATGCAACCCATGCATGGAAGAATTGCCATATTTAGCAGAATTGGCAAACGAATATAAAGACAAAAAAGTAGGTATATTGGGCGTTGACATTGACATGGATTCAAAAGGTAAACCTGACGAAGAGTCAAGAGAGATAGTGTCAAAAATTGTAAACGATAAAAAAAGCTCTATGAAAGTGATATTTTTAGATGAAAATTTAATAAATACACTTCTAAAGAAGACAGATGTACTTCCATATACTTTCTTTGTAAATAAAGAAGGAGATATAATTGGAGAAGAATACATGGGAAGCCGTTCAAAAGAAGCGTGGGCAAATGTAATTGACAAAGAATTTGATAAAATTTCTAAAAATAAATAGGTGATAGTATGCAGAAAAATAATATAAAACCCTCAGTTCTATTGATGACCGGGATATGTTTTGTATTATACGGAGTCCTTGTAAAACAAGAAAATCTCGTAGTGTTAAACAAGGCGATTAAGATTTGTATGGAATGTATAGGAATTGGATAAAATAACTTATGAAAAAACAATTTAATTCGTTTAGGCATAAAATTCAAGCCTTGGCAACCATTATTACAAATGGGAATGTATCAGGTTATATTTCAGAGAAAATATATAAAGGGGACATAAAAAACGCATGTGGCCCCGGACTGAATTGCTACTCCTGCATTGGAGCATTGGGTTCCTGCCCTATAGGATCTCTGCAAGCAGTAATAGGCAAAAAAAGGGGGAGGATTTCCATTCTATGTAGTAGGGTTTTTACTCCTTATAGGAAGCTTGTTGGAGAGATTGGTATGTGGCTGGTTATGTCCTTTTGGGCTTTTCCAAGACTTATTACATAGAATTCCATTTCCAAAAAAATAAGGACACTGCCCAAAGAAAAAATACTAGTAAAACTAAAATATTTAATCTTGATGATATTTGTCATTATACTTCCGATGTACTTGGTAAATAATATAGGCAATGGCAATCCATACTTCTGTAAATATATATGTCCTGTTGGAACACTGGAAGGAGGAATTCCATTAGTACTGTTAAATAAAACTATGAGAGGGTCAATCGGGTTCTTATTTGTATGGAAGAATGTAATCCTTCTTACTACAATTATTTTATCAATTATAATTTACAGGCCATTTTGTAAGCTGATATGTCCTTTGGGAGCTATTTATTCCTTGTTTAATAAAGTATCTTTTTACAGATACCAAATCAACTGTGACAAGTGCATCAACTGCGGGAAATGTGCCAAAATATGCTTGATGAATGTTGACCCTGTAAAGGATGCCAACCATTTGGAATGTATCAGATGTGGAAATTGCAGAAAAGCTTGTCCGAAAGGAGCGATTGAGCTTTTGATAGCAGGTAGAAAATTTGAGAAAATAAATAATATTAAGAATACGACTTTAGAAAATGTAAAATAATATATGTCCTCAATTGCCAAATTATCATATAAATTATTTATGGTAAGGTTGAGGGCATTTGATATTTAAAGAATTTATTTAAAATAGAAAGGTGTGATGATATTGGACTTAATTAAGGATAAGAATTTTACAAAGAATCCCTATTTATATACTTTAATACTTTTGCTTATGGCTAAATTGGTGCTTTTCAGTTCTGAAATTTTTATATTAGGCTATGTAAATGTAGTATTAAATATCTTGCCAAGTAGTGGTTATATAATAAATTTAGTCGAGCTTTCGAGTTTTATATTTATAACTCTTTTGGTTATATTTTTGGCGAGGAAAATATTAAAAATTTCTTGGAATACTTTGGGATTTAGAAAAACAGGTAGCTTAAAAGAATTTTTAAAAGGTTGGGGTTTTGGTGCAATTGTTTTAATAAGTTGTGTAGCTTTTATGATAATTGTAGGTGTAGTTAGGATTGATAAAGTTACATTTGACTCAAAACTTATTTTAGAGTTTATTCCCCTTCTTATGGTTTGGTCTATACAGGGAAATGCCGAAGAAGTTTTGACAAGAGGATTTTTATTTTCAGGAGTTGCTCGTAAAACAAATATTTTAATCGGTATAGCTGTCTCGGCAATTTTCTTTACAGTTATGCATTTAGAAAACGACGGCATATCAGTTATTCCTCTAATAGATCTGTTTGTATTTGGAATTTTTGCAGCCCTAGTTATGATAAAGACAAAAAACATATGGCTTGTAAGCGGATTCCATGCCGCGTGGAATTGCTTCCAAGGAAATGTATTCGCCTTTCCTGTAAGCGGAACAAATGTGGGAAATGCATTTATAAATGTAACAACACAGGGACCGAGCTGGCTTACGGGAGGTAAATTTGGAGTCGAAGGAAGTATAATCAGCTTAATAGTGCAAATTGTGTTAATAATATTGCTTTGCTACGACCTATTTGTAAAACAAAAGATGAATGCTTTAGATAAATTCGACATAGAAACATATAGAGATGAGGTTGAATAAGATGGAAAATTTAAAGACAAAAAAGGAAAAACTGAACTATTTAAAATGGTGGGATATACTAATTATAACGGCGATGGCTTTTGCGTTATTTTTGTGTTCCATTGCATATTCTACTACTTTTTGACGAAATCTCATTTATTCTGTTATAATGGTTTTCTTAGGAAGCCTTCTTTCTGATATTTTGTTTTTGCTTAAATTTATATTATCAGATGGCTTCCTATTTTTTATTGTTTTGTCACATATGTATTATTACCTAACATATAAAGTCTAATGATAGGGGAAATGAATGGAAGATGGTTTGTGAAATTGTTTTCGAAAGATATACAAAAGAGTTGAATTAAAAAAAAAGCATGTTACAATAAAATTGAATGATGGTACATAGTAATAAAAAGGAGAGTGATAATTTTTTATTAAAAATATAGTTGTCACTAAAATCTTATAAAAAAAGAGGAATATTGAATTGCGAATTTAATATAGAAGAGGAGGAAATTAATGAGAAAATTAGGTAAAAGAGCCTTATCTTTGTTTTTGGCTCTAATTATGTTATTTGGATCGGTAAATTTTGCATTTGCAACTGAAACAAATAAAATTGAAGAACAAGTAAAGCAAATTTTAGAAGAGAAGAAAGGAAATCTTGAAGAGGCATTACTAGCAATGATTAAGCTCGACGGGATTAAAAGTATTCAGGTTGGAAAAGAAGTTAAAGAGAATTTAGGGAGTAAAACCAATGTTTTGGAAC
>NZ_JAXDSS010000014.1:0-35921 GCF_034090345.1 Peptoniphilus sp.
TTCATCACGATATTTTTGAACTGTCCTTCTCTTTATCTCAATCCCATCTTTTTCTAAAATAGCAACTATTTTACTATCTGAAAGAGGTTTTGAGTTGTCTTCACCTGCTATCAACTCTCTTATCTTCCTTTTAATATAATCTTTTGACACTGTATTACTTAAAGTTGCTCCCGTAAATAAATTCTTTAAAGCAATAGCACCCTTTTTATACTCTAAATACTTCCCATTTATCGCCCTTGAAACAGTTGAGATAGATATGCCCAAATCATCTGCAACCTCTCTTTGTCTCAATGGTTTAAGCGGCAAATCATATACGAAAAAATCTCGCTGATGATTTACTACATACTCCATAACTTCTTTCAAAGTCTTATTTCTCATCTCTACAGACTTCATCAAAAGCATAGTTCTATTTAACTTATTTTTTAAAAATTCCTTACTTTCTTCATCTATTTCAGTTGACAACATATTTAAATAGCTTTCATTTAGATGAATATTGTTTACTAAGTCCATCTTTATTGAGACCTCCCTATTATCCACTTCAACAAATACATCCGGAATTACATATTCTACTCTTTTTTGAGTTTGATAAGCTTGCCCCGGCTTAGGGTTTAGTTTTTTCAACGAAGAAATTAAAAACATAACCTCTTGTTCAATTACACCTAAACTCTCGACAATTTTCGATATTTTATTTTTTGCAACATCTTCCAAATGAAATTCTATTAATTCTCTTAACTTAGTTTCAGATTTTGGAACCTGACTTATAAGACATTCAGATAAATTTCTTGCTCCAATCCCCAATGGTTCAAATTTTAACAACATAGAATGAGCCTTTTTAACTTGTTCTATACTTTGCGATAGAGCTTTGGCAACTTCTTCCAATTTAATTTTTAAATATCCCGACTCATCTAAATTTAAAATCAAATAGTACATTATCTTTACAATATCTTTATCTATCTCACACTCCCTAAGTTGCCCGAGTAGATACTCTGTCAAATTAAGCTCTTGAAAAGCCAATTCTTCTATAAAATTTTCAGAGTGGGTTACACTTCCTACTTTAGATTTTAAACTCTTGACATATCTTTCATCTTCTAGCCTAGATTTAAAATCCAACATCACATTTTCTTCACTTTCATCTTTTAAAAATGTCTCAAGTTCAAAAGAATTCATAGAAAGAATTTCCAAAGATTGGATAAGACCATTTGAAATATTTAGTTTTGGTTGTAATTTTAAATCTAATTTTAACATATTCTCACCAATGAGATTATATCATAGTAAAGTGATCAAACTTCTAAGATATTCCTACTTTTTGTTTAAATTTCCTTATTTGACTTTTTACGCAATTTAAATTAAAATTATCACGATATCAGATTGTGCACACATAGCTCAGTAGGATAGAGCGACGCTCTCCTAAAGCGTAGGCCGGAGGTTCGAATCCCCCTGTGTGCACCAATTATATCTTAGTGCTGAATTGACAGCACTTTTTATTTTATATTCACAAAAAGACGTTTTACATGATCCATGTTAAAACGCCTTTTCAATTTATTTTATATTCCCTTTAAATTTACAATTTATTATAAATCTTTATATACTACTTTTCCATTACAGATAGTGTATTTTATTTTCCCAAATAATTTTTCTCCTATATAAGGTGAGTTAGATGATTTTGAATAAAATTTATCTACCACAAATTCTTCATCTATATCAAAGATTACCAAGTCTGCAACTTTTCCAACTTCTATTGAACCTCTTTCCAATTTATATAGTTCTGCCGGATTTATAGTCATTTTTCCAATGAGTTCCATCAAACTCAAATGTCCATTTTTAACTAAGTTTGTAAATCCCAATCCAAATGCTGTCTCTAATCCTATTATTCCACTTGGCGCTTTTGTAAATTCCACCATTTTTTCATCTTTTGTATGAGGGGCATGGTCTGTTGCAATTATTTCTATTGTCCCATCTTTTAAACCTTCAATTATCGCTTTTCTATCAACTTCTGTTCTAAGAGGTGGATTCATTTTAGCAAGAGTCCCCTTTTCTCTCACCAACTCTTCTGTACTTGTAAAATGATGTGGAGTCGCCTCTGCATAAATATTTGCTCCTCTTGATTTAAAATATCTTACAAGTTCAACCGCTCCAGCTGAAGAAATGTGTTGTATGTTTACTTTACATCCTGTTTCTAATGCAAATACCCCTTCTCTTGCAACCATTACATCTTCTGAATATGACGGTGCACCAAAAAGTCCCATCTCATCTGATACAACTCCATGGTTTATTCCATTTTCTATATTTAAATTTGGGTCCTCTTCGTGAAATGATATTGGCACATCCAACTCTTTTGCTTTTCTCATCGCTTCTAATATCAAAGGATTATTTGTATTTGGAATTCCATCATCTGTAAATCCTAAAACTCCGGTCTCTACCATAGCATGCATATCAACAAGTTCATTGCCATTAAAATTTTTTGTGAGCGCTGAAATTGTCAATACATTTATGTCTTCTTTGCTTGCTCTATTCTTAAAGTCTGTCAATGTTTCTACGTTGTCCATAATTGGTTTTGTATTCGCCATGCAAATCACTGTTGTATATCCACCTGCTGCAGCTGATTTTGCCCCTGTGTGAATATCTTCTTTATGTGTAAATCCAGGGTCTCTAAAATGTACATGCACATCTATAAATCCCGGAGCCATTACTAAATTTGTCCCATCTATGTCTCCCACAGAATCTATATTTCCTATTTTTTTAATACGTCCGTCTTCAATTAAAATATCTGTAACTTCATCTATACAATTTTTCGGGTCAATAATTCTTATATTCTTAATTATCATTTCTCACCTCTAAAAATCAATAATATTTTCTTTCAGCTTTTCTTAAATTTATTTTTACATACGCTAATAAGTTTTGTAAAGTTTGTATCCTCTCTTTAGTTTATCCTATAAAAATTCCCTCGAAAAGTTCTTAATTTATCTTATTAAGCGACATTTCTTGAATATTCATCATTGATTTTTTAGTAATTTTCTATGTGATTGATTGAAATTCATCTCCAACGCAATAAATATATCATAAATTGACCATAAAAAAACGGCCCATTCTTATAATTTTGCCGTTTTTTTAAAGCTGTTTTTCAACAGCTCTTTATCTATTCGATAGTATTATTATAAATACAAAATTTAATCTTCCATTTTAATTTATTTTTTATTTCGTATTATTCCAGTACTCCTTATGCAACTCAAAAAATTTATCTTCCAATTCCAAAAAAGGTCCTAATGTTTCAAATTCTTTTTGTCCACAAGCTAAGACAACTCTGCTTGGCAAATCTAAAGTTGGATTTCTAATATCCTCACCGGTATATTTTTTTAATTCTGATTCTCTTGCGATATAGACATGCCTTCCCAAATTAGACCAATACATTGCCCCTGTACACATAGCACATGAATCAGCACAATTATACAAAGTAAAATCCCTCATTTCTTCTTTAGAATAAATTTGAGATGCTTTTCTCATTAATAATGCTTCTGCATGAGCAGTACAATCCCCTCCTAAACTAACTTCTTCATTCCCTTGTTCCATAAGTATATTTCCTTCTTTGTCCGCCAATAAACAACCAAAAGGATGATTTCCCTTTTCTTTGGATTCTTTACATATTTCTAAAACCCTATACAATAATCTTACTTCGAACTCTTTTAAGTCAGTCAATTTATAATTTTCTTTTTGTTCGTATTCTACGTTAAATCTCTTCTTCATTAAAATTCCTTTTCTCTATTTCACCTATACCTAACAGCTGTAATTTGAATTATATCAGTATTTATATACTCTTTAGTAAACAATACGGGTTCATTGTCTATACTATACTCAATTCCTTCAATTATAAGATATTTTTTAGGTAACTTATGCTTTATATCTGTATATAAGTTTAAATCATTATCATTTGCTCCGTGAAACTTTATACTTCCAACTGTCAATTTAATATTGTGATTTTTTTTCAAATACTCAAAAATTGAATCTGAGTATTCTTTTAGTTCGTCTATATTTTTCTCATATTCATTGGATAAAAAATCTATACAGACAACTGCTATCTGACTATCAGCATAAAAGATTCTAACAGTCATAACCATTTTTTCTCTATCATAAAGCTTTGATTCTCTAACAAATTCAGGTGTATCAACTATTTTAGTAATAAAACTTTCTACTTTTAAATAGTGCCCTGCCTCTTGTATCAGTTGTCCATATGTTTTCATCCTAAATAAATCTAACTTCATATTGTCAAAACTTGGACTTATGTAAGTTCCACTACCTTGTCTTCTTGTAATCTTGCCTTCTCTTTCAATATCAGCAAGAGCGCTTCTTAAAGTAACTCTGCTTACTCCAAACTTACTTGATAATTCTTGCTCAGTAGGTAATTTATTTTTTCCTTCTTCTTTTAATAGATTTATCTCTTCTAAAATCAGTCTCCTTACTTTATCTCTTAAGATCATTTTTTCTTCCATTATGGTTGCCACCTCGAAAAACCTATAATTGACAAAACAATACTTATACATAACAATATAGTGCCAATATTAATATACATTTTTGAAGTAGCTAAACAACTCATAAAAGATGCGATTCCCATAAGTACAATTCCTATAATGGCTAAAATTCTATACTTTTTTACAATATCATTATCTTTCATTTTCTACTCCTTTTTGCCAGTTTAACCATCAAAGTATAAATAATCAACCCGGATAAAATTCCATTTAGTGCCGGTAACCCGAAAATACCGTTCATTGCACTTCCACCACTAAATATACTCTGAAATAACTTTACTATTATCAAAGATACCCCCCAGCTAACCCAAGGTATCCACTCCCAATCTCTTATTTCATCACTATCTAATTCAGGATATTTACCTCTGTTTATAAAGTAATAATTAGCGAGTATAATTCCGGCTAAAGGTGGTACCACAACTCCTAACACATTTAAAAATTTAAATAGCATAGCTATATTATATGGCTTTGTCAAACATAATAATCCTGAAACTAATAAAACTATAGCTATTATTTTTCTTCTATCCGCCCTAAAACTATTAGCTAAGTTTAATGATGATGAATATAAGTTTGCCGCATTTGTTGTAAAAATGTTTGTAGTCATTAAAATTAAACTTGGAATAACTAAGCCCAACTTAAGAAGTACTGACGTTAAATCGCTTTCATTCATTGATATTCCCGCAATTGCTCCACACAAAATTAAAAGACTATTTCCTCCTAATAATCCAACTGCAGCACTAATCATGGCTTGCTTGCTATTCCTTGCAAACCTCATCGTATCCGCTATACACGTAGCTGTAGATAATATCCATGTTCCTATTACTATAGTTACTCCATTTACCAAAGATATATTTTCATTTGGAGTCCAATTGACTACGTATTCCCAACCTGCTAAGCCTCCTGCTTTAATAGCAGTTCCTATTGATAAAAAAATAATAGCAGGAATAGCTACATATCCTAATATTGTAATTGCTCTAATTCCTGAAAAAGCGAAAATTCCCATAATTATCGCACTTAAAAATAAAATTAAAAATTCTCCGATTCCTTCTATGTTTAAAACACTTGCTATAAAATTCCCATAAGTTGCAGCCTGAATTGTGTACCATCCTATGTTAACTATAGGAACAAAAAGTGTTGCTATTTTGGATCCCTTATTTCCAAAAGTATAACGTGTTATCAAAGCAAAACTTAAACCTGTTCTACTTGACATATTAGCTACAGCAATAGCTATAATACTTAAAAATATGTTTCCAATTGTAATAGAGATTAAAATTTCTTTAAAAGAAAGACCGGCAGCTAAGCCTCCTCCTGTCATCATACTTGTTATAACAAATACAAATCCTAGCCACACAATAGTTATGCTCAAAAAACTTTTTCTTTCTTTTTTTGGAACCGCAGAACTTTCAAAATCCATATCAGTAGCAGAACTTTTAACCTGATTTAAATCTCTCATCTTAAAACTCCTTTCATAAATATTTCAAAATTGGTATTACCAATTTAGTTTGAGTATATCATCGTTATATATTTTTTACAATTTAAAAGTTTAAAAATTTTTCAAGCTTTTTATCTGTCCAAAATTATTTTAGTATCTTTTTATGATTGTCTTTTTATTTTAAATTCTCAATTAAATAATAATTTTAAAACTTTTGTTGACATATTAAAAATGAAATGATATTATTCACTTAGTTAGTTAAGCAATTAACCAATTCACTCGGAGGGATCATATGAAATTTACACAAGATAAACCCATTTTTCAACAAGTTGCTGAATTCATAGAGAATCAAATTTTAGATGGTCTTTTGCTTCCTGAAGAGCAAACACCTTCTACAAACGAATTTCAAAAAATATACGAAATAAATCCGGCAACTGCACGAAAGGGCCTCAATCTTTTAGTTGATGAAGGAATAATATATAAAAAGAGAGGCCTGGGAATGTATGTGAGCAAAAACGCTAAGGAAATAATATTAACTAAAAGACAAGAAGAATTTTTTAACACACACATTCCTCAAATAATAAAAGAACTTAAAAGAATAAATATCACGCCGACACAACTTGCCTTAGAAATAGAAAAAAGACAGAAAGAGGGGAAATAAATGATAACTGTATCTAATCTAAATAAAGAATATGGCTCTAACATAGTTTTAAACAATTTAAATTTTGAAATAGAACCCGGTAAAATATATGGTCTTCTTGGAAGAAATGGTGTTGGTAAAACAACTTTATTAAAAATACTTTCAAACCAAATCGTTTCATACACCGGCGAAGTCAAATTGGATGGAGAAATTGTAAAAGAAAATCAAAATTCTACTGACAACATTCTATTTGTAAGTGAATTTATGGTGCCTGACTCAATGAAAGGTGAAAAAGTAAATACAATTTTAAAATTTGCTTCAAATATGCTTCCGAATTGGGATGAAGATTATAAAGATGAACTTTTGCAAGAATTTAAATTAAATTCAAAATCATCTATTAAAAAACTTTCAAAAGGTAATAGAAATCTTTTGAGTTTAATAATCGGTTTGGCCTCAGGAGCTAAATACACACTATATGATGAACCTTCTGTGGGTTTAGATGCAAACAACAGATATAAATTTTACCAACAAATTATGAAACTTTCTGAAACTAGTGAAAGAACTTCTATCATCTCAACACATATCATTGATGAAGCAGAAAATATTTTTGAAGATGTAATAATTTTAGAAGATAGTAAAATTTTATTAAAAGAAGAAATTTCAAACATACAGTCAAAAGCTCTCTCAATAAAAGGTACTACGGGTGAAATTTTGAGAATTTTAAACAATAAAAATATACTTTCAGAAGATAGTATTGGAGCAGTTTCAATTGTTTCGATATATGATGAATTGAATTTTGATGAAAGAGCGCGTCTAAAAAATGCAGGTGCTGAAATTACCAATCTATCTCTGCAAAAATTATTTATCCATTTGACAAATAAGGAGGCTTAAAATGAATACTATAAAAAATATATTTAAATTTCAGTCTATAACTTTTTTAAAGAGTTTAATAACAACAAATATTGCAGCTGTTGCGATTGTTACATTTATGCTAATTTTTGGGTTTGCAGCTAACTCAGATCCCACTTTCATATCAAGCGACCCTGATTATAATGTATCTACCCCGTTTGCGATCTTAGCTGTATACATTACTGCAATAGCATTTGCTTCATCAGCTGTTTTGGTCACAAAATGCTTCAATGCTTTTTTTGTAGATCTTAAATTCAGCTTACGTCTTGGCACAACTCGTAAAAATTTTATAATTTCAAATATAATATTTTTTACAATTTCAATAATAATATTTGCTCTTCTTGCAATTATATATACTCAAATAATGAGCTTTGCATTTCAGCAAACCATTGATAGTATTGAAGTACTTGGCAATAAGTTTCCCTTTTACGAAATAATGCCTAAGATCTTTTCATTTCTGTTTTTTATGGTGGGAGTATTCAACATATTAGCAATACTTGTATTCCTATTCAGATGGAAAACTATAGGCTTTTTTGTAGCTCATAACATCTTTTATAATTATGTAGATGCTTACACAAAGTTTATAGATTTCATATTCTGGGAGCTTCAATTATCTCGTGGAATTGTGTTCTATATAGTATCATTCATCCTTGTTTCTCTTGTAATCTATAAATACAATGATGATTCCAATTAAAAATATCTCTAAAAAAACTCTCTTTGCTAAACAAATAGTAAAGAGAGTTTTTAATGCTCCACGTGGAGCATTAGTGCCTAAAATGTCTTGTTCTCGTAAATATGAGCGTTATATCTGCTTCATTCGCAGCTTCTATAACTTCTCTATCTCTTATAGAACCTCCAGGAGAGATGGCAGCTTTTATTCCATGGTCTTTTAAAAGTTCCACTGTATCGGCAAAAAAGAAGCCGTCTGATGCCAAAACTACTCCATCCAAACTTCTCGTTCTCTTAATAACTTCCTCAGCTGCCCAAGCTCTCTTAGTCTGCCCTTGTCCTATCGCATAAGTTGAACCGTCTTTTGCCAAAACCACTCCATTTGAAGCAACATGTTTAACAGCTTTAAATGCAAATTCTAAATCTTTAAGTTCTTTTTCTGTTGGCTTTCTCCTGCTCACAACTTCAAACTTTTCAAATTCTACTTCGTCTAAATCTTGTACTATTACTCCGTTCAAAGTTTGTTTAAACTGTCTTCCAATCTCAAAATCCATCAAGTTTGAAACTTCAACCAATCTTATATTTTTCTTTACGCTAAGTATTTCAAAAGCTTCTTTGGAAAACTTCGGAGCGATTATAACTTCCAAAAATATCTTTGAAAGTTCCTCTGCAACGTCTAAATCAACTTCTCTATTCAGTGCGACTATTCCGCCAAATATTGATTCCGTATCACATTCATACGCTTTTAAATATGCTTCTTTTAAATTTTCACCTGTTCCTATACCGCAAGGATTGGTGTGCTTTATCGCAACAGCTGTCGGCTCGTTAAAATCTTTTACAACTTTTACAGCTGCATAAATATCGTTCAAATTATTATATGAAAGTTGCTTTCCATGAAGTATTTTAACTTCTGCAACTTCTTCATCTACATAATATGCCGCCTTTTGATGAGGATTTTCTCCGTATCTCAAATTTTCTTTCAGCTTGCAATTTAAACTAAAGTTTTCGCCACTTAGATAAACTGAAATAGCTTTGTCATATCTAGCTGTAGTTTCAAAAGCTTTAATTGCCATTTTCTTTCTGTAATCTTCCGAATGAGAATCTAAATTATCTAGCACATCTTTGTAATCGCAAGGGTCCGTAACAATTAGTACATCTTTATAATTTTTTGCAGCTGCTCTTATCATAGACGGCCCGCCTATGTCTATCATCTCGATAATTTCATCTAAGTCGTCTGTCTTTGTTATTGTATCTTCAAACGGATATAGAGTGTTCACTACCATATCAATTGATATAATTCCCTCTTCTAATATAGTAGATTGGTGTTCTGTGTTCTCTCTTATATTTAATATTGCTCCGTGTATCTTCGGGTGAAGTGTCTTAACTCTGCCATCCAAAATTTCTCTTTGCCCCGTTACTTCTTCAACGGACATAACTTTTATCCCGCTATCTTTTAGCAATTTATAAGTTCCACCGGTGGATATTATCTCCCAATTTCTCTTTTCAAGTTCTCGTGCAAATTCTTTTATTCCAGTCTTGTCAAAAACTGATATCAAAGCTCTCAAATTCCCACGTCCCTTCTATAATAAGCATCTTTAAATTTTATTTTCTCAACATCTTCATACGCCATCTTTGTCGCTTCTGCTCTATTCTTTCCTCTTCCAATTACCATCAAAACGCGACCACCTGATGTATAGAACTTTCCATTTTCAAAAGATGTTCCGGCGTGCACTACCGTTGAGTTAATTACATCTTCTATTCCGTTTATTTCATAACCCTTTTCATAATTTCCGGGATATCCCCCTGAAACCATCATTACTCCAGTATAGTAGTCATCATTATATTTAAAATCGTCTTGAGTTAGTGTACCTTCAATAGCCTTTTCTACCAATTGAATTAAACTTGAATCAAGCTTTTCCATTATGACTTCTGTTTCAGGGTCTCCAAATCGCACATTGAATTCCAATACATAAGGTTTATCAACCACCATAAATCCTACAAAAAGTATTCCGGTGTAATTAAAATTATCTTTTTCCAATCCTAAAGAAATCTCATCTAATATTTTCTGTATTTGACATTTGAGATCTTCAGACATATCCTCCACGGGAATTATATTTCCAACTCCCCCGGTGTTTGGCCCTCTGTTTCCATCTCCTATTTTTTTATAGTCTCTAGCATATTCAAAAGGATAAATCTTGTTATGAGATACCATGCAGATTGCTGATACTTCGTTCCCATCCAAAAACTCTTCTATTACAACTCGATCCGAGTTCATCTTCTCTTCCACGAACACATCTCTTAATGCAGCTTCTGCCTCTTCCACATTTTGAGCTATTGTAACTCCCTTTCCAAGGCAAAGTCCGTCAGCTTTTATCACTATCGGATAATTTATTTCGCTTAAGTACTCAACTGCCTTTTCATATTCAAAAAAAGTTGCATATCTTGCAGTTGGAATATTATGTCTTACTAAAAATTCTTTTGTGAAATCTTTGCTTGCTTCAAATTTCGCTGCATTTTTCTTAACCCCAAAAATTTTTAATCCTTCTTCCTCAAACCTGTCTGCTATTCCAAGACACAATGGATTTTCCGGACCCACAATAGTTAAATCTATATCATTTTCTTTTGCAAATTCAACCAAAGCATCTATATTTTCCGGAGCTATGTCTATATTTTTAGCAAACGCTCTTGTTCCCCCGTTTCCCTTAGCTGCAAAAAGTTCAACACTTTCTTCTGATAACTTCTTTAATATGCTGTATTCTCTTCCGCCATTTCCAACTACAAGTACCTTCATTTAGTTTCCTCCAAAACTTTTTGGACTGTTTCTACAATCAATCTGTGTTCAACTTTCAAAACTCTCTCAGCCAAACTTTGAGCTGTATCATCTTCTTCTACCTTTACGCACTCTTGTAAAATTATAGGTCCTGCATCAGCTTCTTCATTTACAAAATGAGTGGTGACTCCGGTAACTTTGCACCCTCTATCCAAAACTGCTTGATGAACTCTTTTCCCGTGCATTCCCTTACCACAAAACGAAGGAATTAAGGACGGATGAATATTTATAATTCTATTCGGATACGCCTCTATAATTTTCTTAGGAAGTATCTTTAAATACCCTAGAAGAAGTATATAATCTATCTCTTCAGATTTTAATACACTCAAAATTTCATCAAAATTATTTGAAACTAATTTTTTATCTGCAAATTGTAGACCTTCCGCCATACAATTTGAAATTACTATCGATATTTCAGCATCTATTTTTCCACTTTCAATAGCATTCTTTACCGCTAAATAATTAGACCCTCTTCCAGATATAAAAACTGCAAGTTTAGAATTTGATTTCAAGTTCAGTACCTCTTATCTCACCTATTTTAAAAGCTCTGTAATCTTTAAAATGTTCTATTACCTTTTGTTCATCTTCTCTATCAATCACCAAAACCATACCTATTCCACAGTTAAAAGCACTTAGCATATCTTCTGTCGTCACATCTCCTAGCTCTTGTAACTTTTCAAATACAGCCGGCATTTTATACTCTGTTAAGTCAATTTTTGCACCATGCCCATTTAAAGCTCGTGGTATGTTTTCATAAAGTCCTCCACCGGTTATGTTGGCAATAGCTTTTATCTCAACTTTTTTAATTAAATCCAAAACATCTCTTACATATATTCTCGTTGGTTTCAGTAGCGCTTCTTTTACAGACTTCCCTTCATATAATTCATCTTCAATGTTTAATCCCGCCTTTTCAAACACTATTTTTCTAACCAATGAAAACCCGTTTGAATGCACGCCCGAAGATTCAAGAGCAATTGCTAAATCTCCATCTTTTATATTTTTTCCATCGATTATTTTTTCTCTATCTACAACTCCAACTACAAAGCCTGCTAAATCATAGTCTTCTTCTCCGTACATATCCGGCATTTCCGCAGTCTCTCCGCCAATTAGAGAGCAATCAGAGATTTTACAGCCCTTGGCAATCCCCTCAACTATATTTGACATTTTAACAGGTTCAAGTCTACCGGTTGCAATATAGTCTAAGAAAAACAATGGCTTTGCACCTTGGCATATAATGTCGTTTACACACATTGCAACAAGGTCTATCCCGCAAGAATTGTGTACATTTGCCTTTTGTGCAATTAAAAGTTTTGTTCCAACTCCATCAGAGCCGCTTACTAAGACGGGATTTTTATACTTTGTAATGTCTAAGTTAAACATTGCTCCAAATCCTCCAACACCTGATAATACATCCTTGCTGTAAGTTTTTTCACACATTTTTTTGATTAGAGAAACTTCTTCATATCCTCTCTCTACATCCACACCTGCATCACTATACTTCATTATTTTACAGACTCCTTCTCTTGTTCAGCTTTGAACTCTTCAAGCTTTTCTTTTAAATTATCATCACAAATAGCAAGCATTTGAACCGCTAAAATTGCCGCATTTTCTCCACCATCTATTGCGACTGTTGCAACCGGCACTCCCTTAGGCATTTGAACAGTTGAAAGCAAAGAATCTAAACCGTCCATTGTGGAACTCTTAACCGGAATACCTATTACAGGTTTTATAGAAAGACCTGCTATAACTCCTGCTAAGTGCGCAGCTTTTCCCGCAATTGCTATAAATACACTAGCTTCTGAATTTCTTACGTAATCTACCAATGCATTGTGTGCTCTGTGAGCTGAAATCACTCTAACTTCATGCTCTATGCCAAAATAATTTAATTTTTCAACAACTTTATCTGCAATCTTTTGGTCTGATGAGCTTCCCATTATAACTGATACTTTCATTATATACCTCTTTTCTCTAATCCTAAAAAAATAAAGCCCAAGAAGAGAAGGTTGAACCTCCCCTCCTGGGCTTTTATCCCTTAGGTGTAATATCTTACGATATCCATATCGCTAGGTCCTTAGCCTATGGCTCGGCTCCCTAGATATGCTTCCAGTTTACATTTTTGTATAATTTGGTGATTCTTTTGTGATTGTTATGTCGTGAGGGTGGTTTTCAACTAAACTTGCTGAAGTTATTTTCACAAACTGTGCCTTTTCATGAATTTCTTTAATATTGGCACTTCCTATATAGCCCATACCTGATCTCAGTCCACCTAAAAGTTGATATATCACATCTGAAACTCCACCTTTAAATGGAACTCTACCTTCAACCCCTTCAGGTACTAACTTCTTGGTATTGTTTTGAAAATATCTGTCACTTGAACCGGATTTCATAGCTGCAAGAGATCCCATGCCTCTGTACTCTTTATATCTTCTACCTTCAAAGATAACTTCTTCCCCCGGACTTTCATCACATCCTGCAAATAATGAACCCGCCATTACTACACTCGCTCCACAAGCCAATGCCTTTGTTATATCTCCTGAATATTTTATACCCCCATCGGCAATAATAGGAACCCCATATTTATCTGCAACTTCAACTGCATCCATTATGGCAGTAATTTGTGGTACGCCAACTCCGGTTACAACTCTTGTGGTACAAATCGAACCGGGTCCTATACCTACTTTGACACAATCTGCACCGGCTTTTATAAGCGCTTCTGTACCTTCTCCGGTTGCCACATTTCCAACTATCAATTCAATGTCCGGATATTTCTCCTTTATACTTGAAATTGCCTTTAATACATTTAACGAATGTCCATGAGCTGTATCCACGGTTATAATATCTACTTTAGCATCGACAAGCTCTTTTATTCTGTCCATCATATCCACAGTTATTCCAACAGCCGCTCCTGCTAGTAGTCTTCCCTTTGCATCTCTTGCAGAATTTGGATATTGTTTTAATTTTTCTATGTCCTTTATAGTTATAAGCCCGTCCAAAGTTCCATCATCTTTTATTATTGGAAGCTTTTCAATCTTCTTTTCTTTCATTCTGAAAAGGGCTTCTTCCATGGATATGTGAGGCCTTCCGGTAACTAAATTTTCTTTTGTCATTACCTCATCTATAATCCTGTCCTCGTTCATTTCAAATCTAACATCACGGTTCGTCAAAATCCCAACAAGTTTCATATCCTTATCAACTATTGGAACCCCTGAAATCTTATATCTTGACATAATTGTAAGAGCATCTGAAATTTTATGATCTCTTGATAAATAAAAAGGATCTGAAATAATTCCATGCTCAGATCTCTTAACTCGATCCACTTCAAGTGCCTGTTCTTCAATAGACATATTCTTGTGTATTATGCCTATACCGCCTTCACGTGCTATAGCTATAGCCATTCTACTTTCAGTTACCGTATCCATTCCCGCACTCATAAGAGGAATATTCAATTTTATATTTTTTGTAAGTCTTGTACTCAAGTCAACTTCATTAGGAAGTACATTAGACTCCCCCGGAATTAAAAGTACATCATCAAATGTCAAACCTTCTTTTAATTTAAACATACTACACCCCTTTCTTCTTCAACTCAAATTTACAATAACCTTCAACCATTGTCAAGATGTTTAGATTAAATTATCAATTCATTGCCTTTTTGAACTAAAAATTTTATCTTTTATTATTTTTACAATAAATTTTTATTAATTTTATATTTCCCCAATAAAATAAGACACTTCCTAGTGCCTTACCAATAAATTTTTAATTCTATTCCTTCATCATATAAATCACCGAATACATCCAAAATTTTTAATCCGTAGTCTTCCAGTAACCTTGGAATCTCTCTTGCATTTTCTATCACAATTTCAACATCTTCTAACTCTGTAAGTTCGTCCCACAGAGCATCTAAATTGTTACCAAACGATTCAGAAAATCCGAATACTTTAGTTAAGTGATTGTATCCTGATTTTCGTGTTACAAATTCATTGCCATCTATTATATATCTCTTCATACAATCTCCTGCTCAATAAAGTCTCTCAAAAGTTTCATAGTGGTCGTCAGTGTAGTATATAAATCCATCATCAGAATATATAATTCTCATCGCCCCTCTATTGTGGGAATAACCTTCTGAAATGTCCGCTTCATAATATTTTTTCCCTTTTACTTTTGGAAGTCTTTCTTCTCTATTCCCAAATCTATCCCCACCTATTACCAAACCTCTTCTATCCTTAACTGACCAGTTGATTTCTTTAGCTTCTTTTTTGGTTATATAGTTTTTTGGCAATTTCCCATATTGATGTAAATACTCAACTACATCATCTTTACTGTAATAACTTTCATCTTCTAAAAGAGCTTTTTCCTTATTATCTTTGGTTGCACTGCTTGTTGCATTAGTTTTATTTTCATTATTTTCTACATTTTCTGTATTCCGACAACCTACAGTAAATAACATAAGGAACAGTAAAAAATACAGTGTTATGTTTTTTAAAAACTTTTTCAATAAAAACCCCTATCTATAATTCATTTAACAATTTCTCAGCCACTGCCACCATACTCAAAATCCCAATAGGTATAGCTTCTTCATTAGCTATAAACTTCTCTGAATGCAACGGCGCATTCTCTCTATCTTTAAAGCCAACTCCGAGCCTAAACATCGCTGATGGAACGTAATCAGAATAATATGCAAAATCTTCCGAACCCATAGAAGGTTCAGGATTTTCTATATAATTTTCATCTCCTAAAACTTCTCTGCAAGCTCTCTCAATAATTACAGAAACACTTCTGTCGTTGTACGAAACCGGAACTCCTTTGTGTATTTTCACTTCAGAACTTCCTCTCATTGTCTTGGAGACATTTTCTACAACTTCTTCAATTCTCCTATGAACATACTCCCTTGTCTCTTCTGAAAGAGTTCTTATGGACCCTTTGAGTTCAACTTCTGACGGTATCCTATTTGATGCATTTCCACCATTTATAGCTGCAAAGCTCACAACAGCTGAATCCAATGGAGATAATTCCCGCGATACAATGTTTTGCATCATAACTATTAAACTTCCTGCAATGACTATTGGGTCCACTGTCTTTTCCGGATGTGCTGCATGGCCACCTTTCCCAATTATCTTTATTTCAAATCTATCTGAAGCTGCTCCCATCTTCCCATGTCTGTGAAACACCTTTCCGGCTTCTACATCAGGCCAAGCGTGAAGACCGAATATCGCATCCGGTTTCGGATTTTCCAAAGCGCCATTCTCAATCATATACTTTGCTCCAATCCCCTTTTCTTCAGCTGGCTGAAATATCAATTTCACAATACCGTTTAACTCATCTCTATGTTTATTTAATATGTATGCACTCCCAAGTAGAGATATTGTGTGAATATCATGTCCACATGCGTGCATAACACCGTTTATTTTAGAGGCATATTCAAGATTTGTCTGTTCCTTGATATGTAATGCATCTATGTCCGCTCTTATTGCGATACATTTTTTGCCATTACCTCTTATAATCGCAACAACACCAGTCTCTCCTACTTTTTCTATTTCAGAAACTCCAAAACTTTTAAGGGTTTTAATAATTAGTTCAGCGGTTTTAAACTCCTCCATTCCAGTTTCAGTATTCATATGAATTTCTCGTCTGATTGAAGTAAATTCAGACAATCGCTCTTCAATTTCATATTTTATCAATTCAAAATTCATATTATCTCCTCTTATTTGTGATATGGATATCCGTTTATAATTCTAAAACCTCTATATATTTGCTCTATTAAAATTAATCTCATGAGTTGGTGCGGAAATGTCATTTTAGAAAAAGACAATTTATATTGGCAAGCATTTAAAACTTCAGGTGACAAGCCCAAAGAACCTCCTATTATAAAATTAATTGTCGAAGCTTGCATTGTTATATCTGAAATCTTTTCAGCAAATTCTTCTGAACTTAAAGTCTTTCCCTTTAAATCTAAAGCTATGGTGTAATCCGAGTTTGATACGTATTTTAAAAGTTTCTCTCCTTCTTTTCGTTTAACTCTCTGTTCTTCACTTTCTGATAATTTTTCCGGAGCCGATTCGTCAGGAACTTCTATAATTTTGATATTGCAATGAGGAGTCAACCTCTTGGCAAACTCCTCTATTCCCATTAATATATATTTTTCCTTAACTTTCCCGACAGCTAAGATATTTATATTCATTATGCGTTTAACTCTTCTACTGCTTTCAATGCTGCATCAAAGTTTACTTCATTAGTAACTTCCTCAACATATTCAACATACTTTACAATGCCTTCTCTGTCTACTACAACAACGCCTCTTGACAGAAGTTTTAATTCATCAATCAAGAAACCATATTTTTCTCCAAATTCACGGTCTTTGTAGTCTGAAATAATTTTAGCATTTTCAATTCCTTCAGCAGCACAGAATCTACCTTGTGCAAATGGAAGGTCAACTGTTACAGTATAAATTACAACATCATCTGAAAGTTGAGTTGCCTTTTCGTTAAATGTTCTCGCTTGAATTGCACAAACTCCTGTATCAATAGATGGTGCAACTGAATAAACTACAATCTTTCCCTTTAAATCTTCCGAGTTGAATTCAGAAAGGTCAGGATTTACAGATTTAAATTCAGGTGCCTTATCTCCAACTCTTATTTCTTTTCCAACTAATGTCAATGGTTGTCCATTAAATTTTATATTCAATTTCAATTCCCCCTTATTTTTTTATATTTATATCCATTTTATATTTCATACACTCATAATATTTAAAATAATTTATGGTATAATTATCATTAATTAACTGGAGGTGTCTTATGAAATATAAACACAAAGCAGTAGTTTTAGGAACCAATTATTACATAGGTCTTGCTGTTGTTAGAAATTTAGGCCGAAATGAAGTTCAAGTCACTACCGTAGACTACGAACCATCACACTATGGTGTTTCTAAATATGTAAACGAAAGACTTATTGCTCCTCACTACAAAAATGATGAAAAAAATCTTGTTGAATTTTTAATAGATTACTCAAAAAAACAAAGTGCTAAACCGGTTCTATTTCCAACTGCCGACTTATATGTTGAGTTTATGGAGAACAACTTTGATGTACTTAAAGAATACTATCTATGGCCAAATGACCAAAAGGGTTTACTTGCAGAGTTAATGGATAAAGAAAGTCTTTTAAAATATACTGAACCATTAAATATTCCAACTCCGGAGATAATTCCAATGAACGACCCTAATCTATACTCAAGAGCAACCGAAGAGCTTGGATATCCTTGCGTTTTAAAACCTCGTGATTCAATGCCTTTTGTAAATTTATACAGGGAAAAAATGTTCTTTATAAATTCAGAGGCAGAGCTTAGAGAAAAAATTGAAATTTGTAAACGAGATAATCAAGATGTCTTTGTACAACGTATCGTTAAGGGCCCTGAAAGCAATTGTTATTCATTTGATATGTATATGCAAGACAACGAAGTAAAGGCATTTCTAACTACATCAAAAATCCGACAATGGCCAATAAACTTTGGAGCAAGCACTTATGCTAAGCAAGAATATATTCCAGAGTTATACGATTTATGCTCCCCTCTTTTCAAGAGTGTAAACTACAGAGGCTTTGCAGAAGTTGAACTTAAGAGAGATGAAAGAAATAACAAGATATACTTAGTTGAAGTAAACGTAAGATTTATAAACTTTACAGAAATGCTTTGTCAGCTTGGTTTCAACTCACCTATGATGTACTTCTTAGATTCTTTGGGCGAAAAAGTATCCGGTGCACAAATCAGAGAAAATACAGAAACTCACTGGAAATATAAATATGAAGATATTCCTGCAATCAAGAGATATTTAAGTACAGGTCAAATGACTTGGGGCAAAATCATTTCAGATTACAGATTCAAAAAAGTCAGCTCAACTTGGGCAAGTGACGATATCGGACCGGGCTGGACTTTCTTCAAGTGGACAATAAGCAGTAAATTAAAAAGAATGTTTAAATAGCAGTTAGGTAATATGAAAGAAATCTAATCTCTCATATTACCTATTTTTTATTGCTTATTTTTTGAATATTTATGATTTCATTAAATCTCATTTTTTAATTTTATTATTTTCAAAATATATTGATAAAAATTTATATAAACCGAGTGGTTTTGAGGAATTTTTAATTTATTGTGCTATAATATTTGTTAGTTCTAATTATCAAGCACTTTTAAATGTTGTCCTAATTTTGGAGGAATGACATTGAAAAAGTATTTATCATTAGTTGCTATAATTGCAACTCTTACACTATTCGTTGTTGGTTGTGCTAAAAACCAACCTAAAACTGAAGACGCTGCTGAAAAAACTGCCACAGTTCAAACTATGGAAGGTACTGAACTTGACAAGATTATGGAGGATAAGAAAGCAAAAGAAAATTATCTTGTTATCGATGTGAGAAATAAAGAAGAATATGACGCCGGACACGTTAAATTTGCTATCAATATGGATGTAGAAACATTCGAAGATAACCTTGATAGAATTGCAGATTTCAAAGATAAAAATGTAGTAACTATTTGTAACTCAGGTAAGAAGAGTGCAAAAGCTGCTGATATCTTAGTTGCTAACGGTTTCAACAGTGTATACAACGCTCAAGGAGTTAAAGATTTCGAATATACTACCATGTCTCAAATAGAAAATATATTTGGTTCTGAACTTCAAGCTATAGCTGATGAAAATGATGCTAGCAACACTATCATTGACGTTAGAGATGCTAAGGATTACGAAGCCGGTCATTTAAAAGGCGCTATAAACATTCCTGTTGATGGTATCGAAGCAGCTTTATCAGAAATCCCAATGGATAAGGGAGTTGTAACTTATTGCTATTCGGGAAATAAATCAACAGTTGCTGCTGAAACTTTAGTTAAAAACGGTTACAAAGATGTTAAGAACTCTCTTGACGGAACTAAAGAATTTGAATTTACTCTTGAAAAATAATTTTAAATTCTTGTATAAAATTTAAATAACCTCTACACTTTATACTATGAAGAGAAAAATTATTTTTTTTACAAAAGCTCCTGCTCTCAATTATGGCAAATCAAGACTGAAAAATTTTCTATCTGCAAAAGATAGATATGAACTATCTGTATTTTTAATAAAGGATAACTTAAAAGTGCTTGAAAAATCAGGTTATGAATTTGTCGTATACTTTTCAGGAGATATCGAAAACCTAAACTTTATAGATTATGAAAAAATCCCTCAAAGAGGAGAAAATTTGGGGGATAGAATGTTTAACGCTTTAAAAGCTGAATTAAATTCAAATGACCAAGTTATCCTCTTGGGTTCTGACCTGAGAGGAATAACTTTAAAATTAATTGAAAGTGCCTTCTCAGGACTAAATAATTCAGATTGTGTTATCGCACCTGCAGAAGATGGTGGCTATGGTTTAATAGGACTTAGAAAACCTTTAGATTTATTTTCTAACATAGTCTACAGCCAATCAGATGTCTTTGAAAAAACTTTACAAAAAGCAACTGCGCTTGATATTTCAATTGAAAGGCTTGATACAGTGAGAGATATTGATGAAATTATAGATTTAATAAAAGAAGAACTACAAACAAAAGATGTTGAGATTCTTGGAAGCGGAGAATATAACTTAAACTATAGATTTAATAAAAATTTTGTATGTCGAATTAACTTGGGAAGTCAACTGCACCTTGGAGATGAGCAAATTACATACGAATACAATGCCCTCAAAACACTTGAGTCATCAGGTGTAACTCCAAAGCCACATTACTTAAAAAAGAATTCAACTTACATTCGCAAGGGGTTTTTAGTTATGGACTATTTAGTAGGTCGTCCACTCAACTATGACACAGATATGTCTATTGCTGCATATCTACTTTCAAGAGTACACAACCTCGAATTTAAAGATACAGACTTAATTCGCGTTGAACAACCTTTTAAGGCTATGTTTGAAGAATGTTTTGAAATGTATTCAGTTTATAAAAATTCTAAAATTTATAATAATTCAATTGGAAAATATGTAGAGCATTTTTTTGACTATGTAAAAGAACTTGACATTCAAGATAACATTTCAAACCCTTGCATTATAAACACCGAACTAAACAACAGAAATTTCATAATCAACGGAGATAATTCTTACATAATAGATTGGGAGAAACCTCTAATCGGTGAAGCTGAACAGGATTTGGCTCACTTCTTGGTTCCCACTACTACAAATTGGAAGACAGATAAAATTCTTTCTGATTCTGAAATCGAAAAATTTATATATAAATATGAAAAGTATCGTAAAATAAATAGACAAAAACTAAAAAAATATTTTGCCTTTAATGTCTTGCGCGGCATAACTTGGTGCAGTATGGCAAAAGTTGAATACGAAGCTTCAGAAAGAATACTTTCTAATCAAGATACCTATGAAAAAATTAATAAATTTTTAAGCGAAGATTATTTGAAAATGTTACATAAAAGATTTTATGAGGTTTAAATATGAAAAAACATACACCTAAAATATTTTTAATTTTAACACTACTACTGTTTTTAGTAGTATACCTGCTTGTACCAAGTGTAAACCAATCAGTTAACGATGCAATCAAAATACTTTCAACAATGGGAGTTGATGGAGTAATAGAATATATAAGAGGCTATGGAAAATACGCAGCTGCAGTATCTTTCTTACTTATGATTTTACAATCTATCATAAGTCCCATCCCCGCTTTTTTAATTACACTTTCAAACGCAGCCATATTCGGTTGGATCAAAGGTGCAATTCTATCTTGGAGTTCCGCTATGGTAGGCGCTGCAATGTGTTTCTACATAGCAAAGATTTTAGGACGTGATTTTGTTGAAAAACTAATTTCCAAAACAGCCTTAAAATCAGTTGATGACTTCTTTGCAAGATATGACAAATATGTAATTTTAATTGCAAGACTACTTCCGTTTGTATCTTTTGACATTGTAAGTTACGCAGCCGGTCTTACATCTATGAAATTTTGGCCGTTCTTTATTGCAACCGGAATAGGCCAATTGCCGGCAACTATAGTTTACTCATACGTTGGTGGAACTTTAACCGGTGGTGCTAAGGCAATGATGACGGGACTTTTAATATTATTTGCAATAAGTATAGCAATTTTTGTAGCAAAGAGTATGTACAATGAAAAACTTAAAAAATCTAACTAAAATAATAATCAGCCTATTAATTCTAATAGGCTCAATTTTCATTATAAAGATAGCTTCGTTTGAGTCACTGAGAAATTGGGTGAATGAATTTGGAAACTCAGCTCCAATTGTTTACATATTACTCTACACAATACTCCCTATCTTCTTTTTTCCAGTTCCAATTTTTGTATTAGTTGCAGGAATTTTATTTGGAATTTGGAAAGGATTTATCTACACAATGATTGGGTGTATCTTAAACAGTACAATTATGTTTTATTTGGGCAGATTTTTAGGACAAGATTTCTTTGAAAAACTAATTTTAAAAATACAAACTAATTTAAAAAAACGTCTCCTACACTCTGAGCAAAAATCTCTTTTTTACCTATTTTTCATTCTCAGATTAGTCCCCCTAGTTTCTTACAACTTGATAAACTATGTGGCGGGCTTCACAAAGATAAGCTATCTAAACTACATCATCACAACTATCTTGGGAATAATTCCGGGTATGCTCGTATTTTTAAACACCGGAGATAAATCACTCAACACAAATAGTAGTGAATTTATTGTTTCAATCTTCTTGTTAATAGCGCTTATATTGGTTTCTACAATCTTTGCAAAAATTTATATAAACAGAGGCAATGATGATTTCGATAATAATTCCAACATATAACGAATCTTTAAAAATCGAAGAATTTCAAAAACAATTAGAAACACTTAAAGGTGACTTTGAAGTTATTTTTTCGGATGGATTCAGCACCGATAACACTTATGAAAAAATTTACTTTCCCAAAATACAAGAATCTAAATATCGGAGTAACCAAATGAATTCAGCTGTAAAATATTCTAAAGGTGATTATCTTTGGTTTCTACACGCCGATTCTAAAATTCATGCAGATTCAATCTTGGCGATAGAAAATTCAAACTCAGATGTAGGGTGCTTTACCCTTGCATTTGACTCTCCCAAATGGCAAATGTCAATGATCGCATTCAATAGCTCTCTAAGAGTTAAATTTAGAAATATAGCCTTTGGCGATCAGGGAATATTTATAAGACGAGATTTGTTTAAAAAAATTGGAGGATATGCTCCAATACCTCTAATGGAAGACTATCAACTGTCAATTGATTTGAAAAAATTAGGAAAGAAATTCTATCTTTCGCCTCTTCCAATAACCACTTCTGCAAGAAGATTTGAAGATAATGGAATTTGGAAGACTGTACTAAAAATGCAATTACTACAATATAAATATCGAAAATCACATGATATAGACGAAATTTATAGGAGGTATTGAAATGATTGAAAAAGCTAAAAGAGAGTGCATAAACTGTAATCTGTGTACAAAACACTGTAGTTTTTTAACTAAATACAACCTGAATTTAAAAGATTATACTTCAAGAGAAGATCTAAAAAATGAGTGCTTTATGTGTGATTCGTGTAGGCACTATTGTCCTAAAGATTTGTCGGGAGCTGAAATCACAAAGAAATTTAAATCTAAATCAAAAAATAAATTTTTAATAGCTCTCTCAAAAGACCCTTATATATTCAACAACAACTCAGATAAAAAAAGTAAAACTCTCTTATTTTTAGGTTGTAACTATCCTAAATACTATCCTGAGACTTGTGAAAAATTAATATCCATCTGCAGGGATAAAGACATAGATTTTTCAGTTGAATGTTGCAGAAAACCGCTCTATGAAAACGGAGTTGCACCAACTTCAAAGCTTGATGATTTATTAAAATTAAAAGGTACTGAAAAATTAATATGTCTATGTCCAAATTGCTACCATACTTTAAAAGATAACCTATCAATTGAAGTTATAAGTGTGTATGAATTTTTAAAACAAGAAAATATCGGCTCAACTATTATGGAATCTGCTGACATATTCTTTCCATGTTCAGATAAGTACAACCTAGAAATTTTTAAATATATAAAGCCTTTCTTACATTCATACCAAGACTCTTTCTCTGATATAAACTGTTGTGGTTTGGGCGGTGGAGTTTTGTCCAAAAATAAAGATATTGGAAATGAAATAAAGTCACAAATTTTAGCTAAAGAGAAAAGTTGTATATATACTTACTGCTCTTCTTGCTCTCACGCTTTTGACAAATATGGAATTTCAAATATAAAAAATATTTTGTCTGAAATTTTAGGTGCATGTGAAGAACCGTCATCAAATACATTAAAAAACAGTCTGTATTTTAAATTTAAAGACTCCAGGAGATAAATATGAATAGAGAATTAGTTATGAAATTTTTAACCAACGGATACAATTGTAGTCAAAGTGTCTTGTGCTACTTTGCCGAAGAATTTAACCTAGACCATCTCGCTGCAAAAAGAATTGCCGAAGCTTTTGAAAGTGGACAATTCCAAGGCACAACTTGCGGCGCTGTGTGTGGTGCATATATGGTATTGGGATTAAAATACGGCTCAGATAAACCTGAACACCGTCAAATAATGGAAGAGAAGGTAAATAAGTTTAATAAACTTTTTAAAGAAAATTGCAATTCAACACTTTGTAGAGATTTGCTTGGAGAAGATATCTCCACAAAAGGTGGTCTTGAAAAAATCATAAATCAAGGTCTGCTTGAAAAAGTATGTCCCAATGCAATCTTTACATCAATAAAAATCTTAGAAAAATTTAACACCCCTGAACTGTATACTCTTGCCCAAAAATGAAGAGACACAGTTATAGGGGTGTCTTAATGTAATTAAATTTGTCCCAATAATTTTAAAATACCTTGAGCTATAATTGCTGAACCCAAGTATGTTCCAAGCATTACAACTATCGCAAGGACTATTATCTTAGGTCCTGTCTTTTTAAGTTGATCTATATCTTTTCCTGTGTAGATCCCTGCATATGCAAGTATTGGTGTACAGAGAGATAAGAAATCAACATTTGCAGTGTGTTCTGATACAATTTCTGAGAAAGGAACTCCGGGAATTGTAAAAATTGTAGCTATTGTAACTATATATGCAACTGCCGGAATTTTAACCGGAATAATTTCTGCAAGTCCAATGCCAACAATTGAGAATAAAACTAATATCAAAACTCCCGGTATGGATTTCATCGGACCGGTTCCAAGTCCAACCAGATTGCCTACAACAGTTAAAGCTCCTGTAATTAAAAGGACGATTATTGCTTCCCTAAGTTTTAATTTCATTTATTATTCCCCCTTTTAAGTTTTGCATACAGTTTTTCCGCTAAAGGCAAGGCTATGAATACAGACATATAAACTCCATCAAGTCCTGAAAGTAAATTTGATGAAGCTCCAAAAGCTGTTATCATCTGCTCCATATCAGGATATAATTCAACAAGAGTACCAACTGAAGCTGTCATCATTGATGCACTTCCAACACCACTTGCCATTGCAAGTGCATAAGGGTGAAGTGGTGTTGAAGTTGCAAGTACCCCTGCAAGCAGTCCGATAAGAATAGTTCCAAAAACTGTTCCAACTATATAAACTCCTAAAACTCCCCTACCTTCTTCTGAATCCAGACCATATTTTTCAGAAACTACAGCTATGTTTGGTTCTCTTGCTATCGAATGAGCTCCTCCTATGACTTCTCTATTTAACCCTAGAGCTATTCCAAGAGGAACTCCTAATAACACTGTTCCTAAATTTCCAAATTCTTGTAGTATAAGTGCCGGGGATGATTTTACAATAACTGAAATAGTAGGTCCTATAGTAGTTCCATACTTAGCCATCAAAAGCATAAGTGTGAATGCAATTAGAGAGCCCGCATCCACCATTTCTTTTTCTGATGAAATCTTTAAAAACTTTGGTGTAGTAAGTACTCCTATAATCAATGCAAACAGCATCGGCAATAGTACAACTTTACCTATTCCTATATCGAATGAATGTTTCCCTATTAACTCTGCAATAATTACTATCACAAGAGCTATCAAATGTAGTTTTATATTTTTCATTTAATCTCCCCTAATTTTTTAATTGTATCTAAAAATATTGCAATTCCCTTGTGAAACTCAGTTTCATCAACATCAAACTTAGAATTGTGGTGAGGATATATCTTTCCATCAACCTCTTTTAAATTTGACATGAAGAAATAACATCCCGGTACTTTTTGTAAGAAAAATGCCATATCTTCTCCACCCATATTTGCAGTTTTAAGTTCTCTAACATCTTCCGGGAAGAGTTCCATTGCTACACCTTTTACTAACTTAGTTACCTCAGGGTCATTTACAAGCACAGGATACATTCTGTTGTAATCCACTTCAGCATCTCCGCCATGAGTTCTGGCAACTCCTTGGCATATTGCCGTTAATCTACTCTCTACAGTGTCTCTGTCCTTTTCATTTAAAGTTCTCGCCGTTCCAACAAGCACTACTTCGTCAGGTATGATATTTTGGCTGCTTCCTCCATTTATTTGACAAATTGATATAAGTGCAGATGAAGTAGGTGCTATCTCACGAGATATTATCTTTTGAACCGCCAATATTATTTCAGCTGAAATTACAACCGGGTCTATCGTATCTTGAGGATTTGCTCCATGTCCGCCTTTACCTTTCACCTTTATAGTAAATTTATCCATTGAGGCCATCATAGAACCCTCTTTAAAATAAATAGCTCCCCTGTCCATTCCCTTTACAAGTCCACCTTCGTGAAGTCCAATAATATAATCTACTTTTGGGTCTACAAGAGCCCCCTCATCAATCATCGGTTTAGCTCCTCCCGGAATTTCCTCTCCCGGTTGAAATAAAAATTTTACTTTTCCTTTAAAAGAATCTTTATTTTCAGATAAAATTTTAAGAGTTGTAAGCACCATGGCAGAATGTCCGTCATGCCCACAAGCGTGCATCCTTCCCTCATGAGTTGATGCAAATTCAATCCCTGTCTCCTCTTTAATTGGCAAAGCATCCATATCTGCTCGAATTGCAATACAAGGACCATTGGTGTCATTCGCTTCAACTATCGCCACAATAGCATTTCCATTTACAAGCAACTTATATTCAACACCCAATTCTTTAAGTCTACTAGTTATAAACTCTACAGTCTTAGGAAGCTCGAGTTCAAGCTCAGGAATCTTGTGCAACTCTCTTCTAACTTTGATAGCATAACTTTCATTTTCTCTTGCAAGTTTTAAACTGTCCATCTTAATTCCTCCTTTCGAAGTAGTATATCACTTTAATCCGATTAGTAAAGATTTTTTCAAATTTTAATTGTCTATTCTTTCAATTTATAAGCCATTCCAAAAATATTAAAACCCTTTAGTCCAAATTTTAGACCTCAGGGTTTATCCTAATAACATCTTTTATTTTTTATATTTTTCACCGACTATTGCATTGTAAATATAAATAATCATTCCTATAGCAAATAGTATTCCAAATAAAAACATAGGTATTGCATTTGCATTTGTCTCCATACACACAAGACCTGTTATTAAAACAAATAAAAATATAATATATGTGAGTGCTTTATAAGTTTTAAAACCCGCTCTGTAAGCTTCCAATTGTTCTCTTTCGTCCAAAGAATCCATATATTTTTTCCCAAATTTTATATCAAGTGTATTTTCATACTTTTCAGGATTGTATGTCTTTATAAATCCAATAATTAATTGATTTAATGCTAATGTTTGAAGAACTCCTATTATAAAAACTGCCAAAGCTATTACCACATCTTTACTAGTTATATAGTCTTCACTAAAACTTCTCATAAAATTTGCAAAGAATATAATTCCAAATATTACTATACAAGCAGTAACTCCCATTGAAATAGCTAATAGAAAATCTTTTACAACTTCATCTTCATTTTCAAGAGACCTCTTTACTTGCACCTTTCCTAAAAAATACAATACCCAAGACACTGTAATTAAACTCAACATTGAAATTACCAATACATTAAATCCGTTTCTATATAATGCTTTATCTAAATCTACAATAAAATCATAAATTAATAATCCCAAACTGTTTCTTGAAGACATAAAACCAAATATTCCCCCGATAAGTCCTATTCCTATTAAGATTAAAATACTTTTAAACTTCGACTTCACTTAAAATATCCTCCTCTAACCTTTCGTGTGGTGTCTCAATTCTAAATTCTTCTCTTCTGATGTATTTGCTAAATATAAAACCACCATAAATTAACAATACTGATACGATATTTATAGCTACCATTTGCCAACTGTATACTTGATTTTCAATCACACTTGAATCAAAATTAGTTGCAAAAAATAAAATCAAGTTGTTGTTAAAATAGTGCATCATTACCGGAGCCCAAATAGATTTTGAATACGCATATGCAAACCCAAACATTATACTATACGCAAGGCAAACTCCTATTTGGTTAACTAAACTCAAAAATCCTGTGTTTTCTGCTGAATAATAAAATAGATTAAGTGGTAAGTGCCACACTCCCCAAATAAGTCCAAGCAATAAAATTCCCTTGACCATTCCATATCTTTTTTGCATTATCGGCTGCAAAAAATATCTCCATCCATATTCTTCGCCTAAAAAAGGTATGAACACCAAGAAGAAATTCGGAACTAATATGAAAGCAAAAATTAATTTCTGTAGCGTGAAATATGATATGAAAACATCAATGCCTTCAGTTGGAATAACAGCTACAGCAATCCTCAAAAAATATAAACATAAAAATAGAATCACAATTAAAGTTACCTTCTTCACACTTCCTCTATTCAAGCTAAATAAATATCTCTTTTGTTTCTTATCTACTTTTATGCCAATTAAAAATAATATCGTGCTTACTATCAAGGTAATATTCATGACATTATTAACAGGGAAATTCTTTACAAATAAAGATGCTATACTCAAAACCCCCATCACAAAACTGACTATCGTATATATTACAAAAGAAAACTTTGGAACTTTATCCCAATCTGTCCACATAAATGCAACCATAACTCCTAAAGCCGGAGTCATCATTTGAAAGACGGGAAACATATTTACATCTACACCATTGCTCTTGCCATAGTAAATTCCCAAACCCATCAGATAATTGAGTCCAAATGCAATTGCAAAAAATATTTTCAACTGTTTTTTAACCTTATCTTGATAATGCTTATTTTCAAAAATGTCTCTATTCATCAATTTCCTCCTCATAAATAAAAATTTCTTCAACACTTACACCTAAAATTTTTGACAATTTGAGACAAACCGTTATCGACGGATTATAATCTCCTCTTTCAATTAAACTTATCGTCTGCCTACTAACTCCGACCAAAGAACCCAAATCTTGTTGATTTAATCCTTTTGCCGAGCGGAGTTCTTTTAACTTATTTAGTAAAGGCATATCTATTTCCCCTTTCATTTGACAACTATTATTGTCATTAATTATATATTTGACAACCATCTTTGTCAATCGAGTAGGGAGGAATTTCTCCTCCCTCTCACACCACGGAGCGTGCCGTTCGGCACTCCGCGGTTCAATTCAAATAATAATCTAAACAACTAATAAGTCCTCGCTTTGCGAGGATTTCTTTTGTTATCTTGCGAAGTCCCGCTGTTTTGGCTACCGCCTGATAATGGTCTGCAAATCCTACGGATTGTCTTGCCATCCATTCGGGTACGCCAAGTTTCTTTAACCCCCACATCCTTTTCTCACTGGTTTTCCACTGTTTCCAGATGACTATTCTCATACGGTTTCGAAGATGTTCGTCTATTTTTGTCATATTTTTCTTCATTTTACCTATCCTAAAATAGTTTATCCACCCTCTTATCACCTGATTTAGTCTTTGTATCTTGTAGTCCATAGATACTGACCACGAACGATATGTTAGTTTCTTGAGTTTCCTCTTAAACCTATTTATCGAATCTTTATGTGGTCTAGCTTCCCATTTCCCATTCATTTTCACAAATCCAAATCCTAGGTACTTGAGCCTTGTTGGTTTTGTGACTTTGGATTTAGTAGCACCTTCAAGAGCAAGTGTTGGCGGTAAATAAATATGGCACTAACCAAGAAAATTCAAATTGATGGGAAAAATGTTGTTTTCCGTGCCTCAGCAGCTATCCCAAGAATCTATAGACTTAAATTTGGAAGAGATATCTTTAAAGACTTGATGGAACTTGAAAAGTCCATGAAGAAAAATGATGAAGATAAATCTAATCTTGATATAGGATCATTAGAACTATTTGAAAATATAGCCTATGTAATGGCAAAACATGGAGATAAATCTGTGCCAGATAGTCCAGAAGAATGGTTAGATAATTTCTCAACCTTTTCCATTTATCAAATTCTCCCTCAGCTAATTGAGTTATGGGGACTTAACATAAAGTCGGAAGAAATTCCTAAAAAAAAGTAAGACCAACAGAAAGACCAATGACTACACCCTTATTTTTATTAAGGGCAGTGGAACTTGGTCTTTCTGTTTCTGATTTATCCCTACTAACAATTGGACTTGTAAATGATATGTTCACAGAAAAAAATAACGATGAATATAAATACAAGGAAGTAGCCACACAAGAAGACTTCGATAAGTTTTAATTTAAACCTTGAGTAGACATGGTATAATAAGGGTAGTATATAAAAGATAAATTTGAATTTCTATAGGAGCAAGGTTCATGGATAAAATCGTTTCAAAAATTGTTGCTTTGGGAGTTCCTGGATTAGTGCTATTGTTAGCTATAGGAGCAACTGGATATGTGGGAGCGGCAGCAATCACAGCAGCCCTGTGTGCAATTGGCCCTTTTGGTATGATAGGAGGAATAGCAACATTAGGATTAATTGGACTAATATCTCAAGCTATTTCTGAATATGGATTTGAAAAGATATTTGTTCAAGTAGTTAAAGAATTAGTAAAAAAAGGTGAAACTAAGGAATCTATATTGTTAAAAATAAATTCGTATAAGATTTCTAAATCTTTAAAACTGAAATTAAAAGAGATACTTGAGGAAAATTGGAATGATGAATTAAATTTTCGTGAGGGAGGTACTTTGTAATGGATAAGAAAGAAAAAAAGTCAAGAAAAGAGAAACTAAGCAAATATGTTAATTTAGCTAATGGTAGGTTTAAGGATCATGAAATTGAAGATTTAGAGTATCTGGTTGAAAACAGAGAAAAGCTTGATGGAACGACTAAGACATATAGGTCATCTTACAAATCATTTGATTCGGAAGACACATATCGTGTGAATGAAGAAGATACATATACTTTTCATTCTGATGAGAACGGTATTCGTATTGATAGAGACTTCCTAAGACATTGGGATGACGGTCAAAATGATACTGAGAAAGATAGTTTTGAAACAGCAAGAGACATACTAACTTTTGCATCAAAATTATTCAGAAAATAAAATAGTTTAAAGAAAATTCAAAAAGCACTTACAAAATAGTAGGTGTTTTTTTCATGTCCATTTTTAGGAAGGAGGCGGTCAAGTGGCAAATAGAATAAAAGGGATAACTGTTGAGATTGGTGGGGATACTACCAAACTTCAAGACGCACTTAAATCTGTAAATACAGAAATAAAGCACACTCAGTCAGAATTACGTGATGTTAGTAAACTTCTTAAACTTGATCCAGGAAATACTGAACTTATCTCACACAAGCAGAAACTTCTATCTCAATCTATTCAAGAAACAAAAGAAAAGTTAGAGTCCCTTAAACTTGCAAGTGAACAGGCAAATGCAGCTCTTGCTCGTGGTGATATTTCTCAAGCTCAATATGATGCCCTTCAAAGAGAAATTATTGAAACTGAAAACTCCTTGAAATCTCTAGAACAACAAGCATCAAAAACTGGTAAAGCCTTTAAGAACATCTCGGACTCTTCTATGAAGATATCTAAGGTTACAGGAGAAGTTGGAAAAGAAATGACTACCAAGGTTACAGCACCAATTGTGGCCGTAGGGGCCTTGGGGCTAAAAACAGCAGCAGACTTTGAAAAGGGAATGTCCTCTGTAAAGGCGATAACAGGTGCAACTGGTGAGGACCTAATTCAACTTAAAGAAAAAGCTCTTCAACTTGGTGAGTCTACTTCTTTTAGCGCTAGTGGGGTAACAGAGGCTATGACTGAAATGGCAAAGGCAGGATGGTCTACTAAGGATATATTAACAGGTGTAGGAGGCGTACTTGATGCGTCAGCTGCATCTGGAGAAAATCTTGGTTCAGTTGCAACCATTGTAGCTGATGCCATATCTGGATTTAATATGAAAGCATCTGAGTCTGGAAGAGTAGCTGATGTATTAACTCAAGCAGCTAATGCTGGGACAATAGGTATAAATGACCTAGGCGAGTCTTTTAAATATATAGCACCACTTTCAAATTCGATGGGCTTTAATATTGAAGAAGTAACTTCTGCAATTACAGCCATGTCCATGTCTGGTATTAAGGGCTCACAAGCTGGTACTTCACTTAAAAACTCTTTAACAAATATGATTAAACCTACTAAAGATATGCAAGGTGCTATGGATGAGTTAGGTATCAAGATAACCAATCAAGATGGATCGTTTAAGTCTCTTGATGAAATCTTAAGAGGAATGAGAACATCATTCTCTGGTTTAAGCGATGAGCAGAAGGCATATTATGCTACAGTAATTGCTGGCAAAGAAGGTCAAGCAGGTTTACTTTCACTTCTTAATATGAGCCAAGAAGAGTATGACAAAATATCAGCATCTATGAAAAACGCAGGTGGAATTGCGAAAGAAACGGCTGATGTGATGCAAGATAATCTTTCATCAAAGACTGAGGCACTAGGAGGGGCACTTGAAACTCTATCTGTTCGTTTTGGAGATTTAGTTGTTCCGGCACTTACAAAATTTGTAGAAAAGATTACTGATGTTATAACAGCAATTTCAAATGCACCTCCAGAAGTTCAGAAATTCATTTTAATATTTGCCGGAATTCTTGCTGCCATTGGTCCAGTCTTGCTTATTATCTCAAAAGTAGCAGCGGTTATTGGAACAGTGACAGGCGCTATGTCTATTCTTTCTGGGGGAATAACAACTGGTGCGACACCAGCGATGCTTGGACTTGCTAAAGTGTTTGGTGTTTTGAAAGGAGCGTTTACTGCTTTAAGTGGACTTATTATGGCTCATCCAATAGTAGCAGCTATCGTTGCTATTGCGACGATTCTTATTCCCTTAATCATAAAAAATTGGGATACAATAAAAGAATTTCTTGTTAATACATGGAACTCGATTGTATCATCCTGTAAGGAAATATGGGGAGGAATTAAAGAGTTTTTTGCCAATCTTTGGAATGGAATTAGTGAGTTATGGAATGCAATATGGACTTCAATTACAACTACTATATCAAGCTTATGGACTAGCTTTATTGAAGGAGTATCTGGAATTTGGAACGGTATCAAAGATTTCTTTACAAATCTATGGCAAGGAATATATGAGTCTTGGTCTACAGCTTGGACAAATATTACGACTTTTATTTCTGAACTATGGACTGCTTTTGTAGAAGGCATAAGAGCACTTTGGAAAGGGGTAAAAGACTTTTTTGCTAATCTATGGAGTGGAATCTTAGAAACTTGGAACAGTATATGGACATCTATAACAACTTTTCTAACTGAATCTTGGAATACCTTTATTGAGGGAGCCAAGAGTTTATGGCAAAGTTTAGGAGAATTCTTTACAAGCCTCTGGATGGGAATTCAAACTACTTTTACAAATATATGGACAGCTATATCAACTACAACTACAGAAGTATTTACAGCAATTGGAGAGTTTATAAAGACTACTTGGGAAGGTATTAAGACTTTAATTTCAACAGTTCTTGATGCTATAAAGGTAAAAGCAGAGACCATTTGGAATGGGATAAAAGGTTTCTTAACCACTGTAATTACAGCTATTGGAACATTTATATCTACTTCCTGGAATAATATAAAAGTAGTAATTCAAACCGTTTTAAATGCTATTAAATCTATAGTGATGAATATTTGGAATGCTATTAAGTCCTTCATATCTGGAGTTTTAAATGGAATTAGGTCATTAGTATCTAATATTTGGAATAGCATCAAATCTACAATTTCAACAACGGTGAATTCTGCAAAATCAGCAGTCACATCTGCCTTTAATTCGATGAAATCAGCTATTTCTTCTAGTATGTCGAATATTTTATCTAGCATTAGAAATGGATTTAATAATGCAGTTAACTTTATTAGAAATCTAGCATCACAAGCCTACACATGGGGAGCAGATATGATTAATGGAATTGCTAGAGGGATTTCAAATGCAATAGGTAATGTAATATCTGCTGTATCTAATGTTGCATCAACTATTAGGTCTTACCTGCACTTCTCTGTTCCAGATGTTGGACCTCTAACCGATTATGAATCTTGGATGCCAGACTTCATGCAAGGCTTATCAAAAGGAATTGAAAAGAGCAGGAGATTAGTTCAATCTTCTATGAAGAATGTAGCAAGCGATATGGTTTTAAGTCCAAATATATCAGCTATTGGTATGGGTGGATATGATAAAGAATCTGCTGTAAATGAAATTGATATAGGAAAACAAATATCTGATGCACTTGCAAACATTAATTTAAAATCAGAAAATACTGGAGATATAGTCATACCAGTCTATCTTGGAGGCACACTCCTTGATGAAGTTATTGTTAATGCATCTATGCGTAAGAATTTAAGGAGTGGAGGTAGGTAATGAAATATCAATCATATTTAATTATTGAAGGAGTAGACCTGCCACTACCAAATTCTTATGATTTGGAGTTTAGAGATATAGAGGCAGATACTGGAGGAGAAACAGAGGCAGGTACTATTCAGAGAGATATTGTTAGAAACAAAGTAGCGAGTATTTCTGTAGGTTTTTCATGTAGTCCTAAGCTTGTGAAGATATTGAGTGGTCTTGCTAATAAGTCTAATCTTAAAGTTAAATTCTTAGATACAGAAACGTTGGAACTAAAAGATACACAAATGTATATAGACAAGTTTCAAGTCAAACTAATAAAAGATACTTCTTATAAGGGATTGTGGGAAGTATCTTTTTCATTGGAGGAATATTGATGTATCCAACAAGCAATGAATATAAAACAGCAATCAAAAAGAATTCTCGTAAATTTTACTGGACGGGAAATATCATCTTAAAAGATGAAACGACTATTCCCTTTACCAATAAAGATATTCTTAAAGGGTCTGGATATATCCATCGTTCATGCTCTGGATCTTCTGAACTTGAAATGGGTACAGTTTATGCTGGAGAGTTTGGAATCAGTCTTTTTTCAGATATAGATAGGTATTCTTTAGAGGATTCCAAATTAGAACTTTTTTACCATCAAGAATTAGAGAATAAAAAGATAGAAACCATACCAATGGGAATCTTTGATGTCACTGAGGCAAATAGGTCTAAGAAGATTTTAGAACTAAAAGGCTATGACTATATGCTTAGGTTTGATAAGAATTTTCCAGTTACAGATACCTTTGGTACAGCTTTTGAATTACTAAGTCTTTCATGTGAGAAGTGCAAAGTAGAACTAGGTATGACAGAAGATGACTTGAAAGCTTTTGCTAATGGTGAGGAAGTTTTGGCGATTTATCAAGACCATGATATAGAAACTTACAGGGACTTTATTCACTATATAGCATCGACTCTTGGTGCTTTTGCTGGGGTTTCTCGTGATGGTAAGTTGGTTTTAAAGAAGTATGCAGAAAGCATATCAACTGAAATTAAAACAAGAGAAAGATTTTCTTCATCAATATCAGATTTTAAGACAAGATATACAGCCATTAACTCAACAAATGCAAAGACTAAAATAGCTGAATACTACTCTTTAGAAAACGATGATGGTCTAACTATGAACCTTGGAATAAATCCTTTAATGCAATTAGGACTTCCAGAAAAAAGAAAAAGAATGTGTGAGAGTTTATTA
>NZ_JAXDSS010000054.1:0-28038 GCF_034090345.1 Peptoniphilus sp.
TTTTTATGTAAAAATGAACACATAGAAGCTAATAAAGTTAAAAACTTAAAATATTAAAAAACTACTAAAAATAAACATAGCAAACAAACCCCTAGGGGTTTTGCAAATTTTCTCCAATTTCCTATCACTACTTACATGCAAACATAATTCTTTTTCTAAACAAATTGAAATTTTTCATACCAAAACAATTTCTCTTTAACGTCTTTATCTTAGTATGAGTTCCTTCAAGTGGACCATTAGACCAAGAATAATCAAAAGAATTACATATCTCATCAAACCAGTTATTAAAAGCAGTGATGCAAGCTTTAAATTCTTTTAAATTAGATTCTTCGGCTCTTTTTATCCATTCTCTTAAAGATTTAGTGGCTCTAACTCTATTGGGCTGAGTAAGAACATATTGGTAGAATAATTCCTTTAACCTATATGCTAATTTCAAATCGTTGTTTAAATCGAGCATTAGAGAAACTTCTTTAGCTTGTTCAGAGCTTAGTTTAGAAGCAGGTTTTGTAAGTAGACTTCTACTTTTCTTAAAATATTTTCTAAGCTTAGAAGAAATATCTTTTTGAATCCTCTTTCTAACATTCTCTAAAGCCCAGGAAACTTGTCTTATGAAGTGATACCTATCAACTATATGAATAGAAGTTTTAAAGAACCTATTCTTAACAGACTTAAAGGTATTTGACATATCACTTACAAAAAACTTAACACTTTGTCTCTCCTTGCTGGGGACACTTTTAAAGTAGCTGAATAAAAAGTTTTTATCTCTAGTAGGCAAAATATCAATGATAGAGTGTTTAGAACCATTAAGAAGAGAAGTCTGATACTTAATATTTCCACTGTCTCCTTTGAATTCGTCTATACAAAGAACTTCAGAAAGCCTAGCTCTTGATACACTTAAACAATTTAAAATTCGCAAGACAGTATTAGACGAAACATTATACCTTTTAGCAATAGAAGAGATAGAATACACCTCATAAAATTCAGCGACAATACTAAAAACAAGCCTATTAGTCATAGTATAACCTTTAGCAATAAAATCAAGTTCTCTTTCAAAACGACAGCCACAAGATTTGCAATCATACCTTGTTTTCTTTAGATGAATAAGACATTTCTTACCATGAATATGAGTATCCTTAATCTTTTGAATTCTATGATCATGAACCCAAATTCTTTTAGAACCACAGTGAGGACAAGTATCCATTTTTTCTACAGAAGCATGAACATAAACAAAGTCATTATCCTCATCAAAACTATCAAAAATTACATCTTTAAAACCCAACAAATTCATGTTATTATTATTTTGCACTTATATGCACCTCCTAGCTTAGTTTTAGCTATTTTAAGTTTAGGTCTAAATGCGTATAAGTGCAATTTTTTTACATAAAAATATCTGTTAGAGATTTACTCCCCAAAAGATATTATAGAGCCTGAATATATTGAGCTTTTATTTATTAAGGGTATATAAAAATAATTAGGAGGTAATTTATGAAATTACATAGTGGTATATTATATTGGCCTGAAATAACAAAAGTAGAAAAAACTAAATTTGAAGATGATTTTGATCCAAATAAAAATGATATTTTAATTGTTGGTGGGGGAATATCTGGAGCAATATCGGCATATAGGTTGGCTAAGGAAGGATATGGTGTTACTCTCATAGAAAAGAATGAAATTGGAAGTGGGTCAAGTTCTGCCAATACTGGCTTGATTCAGTATATGAGTGATAAAGGTGTAAGATATTATATAAATTCTTTAGGATATGATGAAGGTAAAGGGTTTTATGATAAATCTGTCAAGGCGATAGCTACTCTTACAGAACTAGATAGAGAACTCGAAAATTTAGATGTACCAACTTTTGAGATAAAGAAAAGTTTGATATTAGCTACGGAAGAAGACAAGGTTTCTGAGCTTAAAGCAGAAACTGAAAAGCAAAAAGAGTTTGGATACGGTGCTGAATATTTTTACAAAGAGTTTTTATCTAAACTTGGAATTGATGCTTTTGGAGGTTTGTGTGCTAAGCCGGATATAGCTTTAAATCCTTTTGGTTTTGTGCATAGATTGATTAGAAGCGCTGTTGAAAAATATAATCTTCATATCATGGAAAAAACAGAATTTATTTCTGTAGAAGACTGTTCTGATTTTCAAATTGTAAATGTAGAAAAGAATGGAAAGAGGATTAGATATAAGTTTAAAAAAGTGATTTTTGCAACCGGATACGAACCGCCAGAGATGTTTAAGGAAAAATTATCTAAATTAATTATTAACAAAACTTATGTAACTGTTTCAAGAGACGATATTCAATTGGATGAAAACACGGATTATCTAACTTGGGAAGTAAGAGAGCCCTATACTTATTTCAGGCATACTTTTGAAAATAGTTTAATGATTGGTGGATTAGATGAGCCGGGAGATAGTATAAGTGATGTAGAAGTTTATAAAAATAAAAATAATTTGATAAGGTTAACTAAAGAAATGTTAATTGATAAAAATTTAAAAATTGAACCTGAGTATTCTTATGTTGCTCTCTTTGGTGAGAGTGAAGATGATATACCATATATAGGGGTTGATACGGATAATAAAAATTTGATGGTGATATGTGGTGCTGGTGGAAACGGAACTGTATATTCAACTATAGCTTCTGAATTTGCAATTTCTTGGGTTAAAAATGATGATTTAAGTGATTACAAAATATTTTCTTTAGGAAGATAATATTAACTGAAATATTAAGTTAAAAGAACAGATATTATAAATTAACAGTTTTCTATTTGATGGATTTCTTATACAATATATATTGTGTTATTATACATAGTAGATATTTGGAATGGAGAAACAGTATGGAAAATTTCTTTCGCTACAATGTTGATGGTAGTGCGAGTATAAATATTACATTAATAAGATTAGCTTTAATAGTTTCTATAATATTTGCATATCGTTTTAGAAATAGTGAAACATTGTTAAAAGCATCTTTAAATTTGGGAACGGGAATACAGCTTTTGATGTTATATTGGTATCTTGGAAATGCAGAGTTGTTTTTAAAAGAAGGATTGCCTTTATTTCATTGTAGATTATCAGCTATTATGATGTTTTTCGGATATTATACAAATAGCCAAAAAATTACAAAATATTTTTCTTGGTTAGGTGTTATAGGTGCGATAATTGCATTCACTTTTCCGGATCCTTCGCCATATGTTTGGCCACATGTTACCAATGTAACTTTTGTTGGAAGTCATATTTTCTTGATGATTAGTGGCGTAATTATATTAAGTAAAAACAATGTGTATCTTAGTCCGAAAGATACTTTAGCTTTAACATTTATAATGAATACAATTTTGATGTTGGCAAATATGTTGGTGCATAGCAATTATGGATATTTAACTGAGCTGCCGACATTTATAGGAATTAGATTACCAAAAGCAGCTTTATTTTTCTTAATGACTATGTTTATTTCTATAATAATTATATTTTTAGAGAAAAAGCAATCGGACTTACAATCTCAAAAATTTTAGTAATTAAATAATTAATTTGAAAACTCCTAATAGATTAAAAAATTTATTAGGAGTTTGTCTATATATTATATCTATAGAGTTTTCTGTAGAGAGTTGATAAATTAATTTTTAAAATGTCAGCTATCATTTGTTTAGATTTAGTTGACGAGCCGTATTTTTCTACCATATTTTTTAGAATAATTTTTTCATATTCATCAAGCTGTTCCTGTAAAGGTGATGTAGAGATGTTTTGATTAATTTCAAAACTTGTTATCTGTTGTTTAGACAGCAGATGGTTTGGCAACAAGGTTTCATCTATTACATCATCTTCTGATATGTTAACCAAAAACTCAATTATATTTTCTAACTGTCGTATATTTCCTTCCCAAGGTATATTTTGAAATACGTTAAGTATTGAATCTGAAAAACTTTTTTGAGGTTTATTTAACTTAGTGCAGTATTCACTTAGTTTACAGTTCGCTATTAAAGGAATGTCACTTTTCCTTTCTCTTAATGGGGGGATATTTATTGGTATTACACTCAATCTAAAATATAAGTCATCTCTAAATTCATTGGTTTTAACCATTTTTTCTAAATTTCTATTGGTTGCGGTTATGAGTCTAAAATTAACTTCAATAGTTTTTTTACCACCAAGTCTTACAAATTTTCCGTCTTGTAAAACACGAAGTAGTTTTGGTTGAAGATGTATCGGGAGATCTCCGATTTCATCTAAAAATAAAGTGCCACCATTTGCAAGTTCAAAACGACCAATTTTTCCGGATGAATTTGCTCCGGTAAAAGCTCCTTTTTCATAACCAAACAATTCACTCTCTAGTAGATTATCCGGTATAGAAGCGCAATTGATTACGATAAAAGGATTATTTTTTCTATCTGAGGCATTGTGAATTGCTCTTGCAAAAAGTTCTTTTCCGGTGCCGCTTTCTCCTCGTATCATAACGGAAGAGTTACCTTTAGAAATTTGTTTAGCTAATGTAATGGTATTGTTTATTGAAATGCTATCTCCAAGTATTGCATCAAAATTAAGCGATGAATTGCTTTCTATTAAGTTGTAAGCATTTTTTACTGCATTTCCGTATTTAGAAATTTGAAAAATATAGCTTTCTATATTTCCATTTACATAGTTTTCAATTGTTTTTATTAAGTATTCATTATTATTTGTAGTGTTTTTTAAAGAAAGTTTTTGAGTTGTAGAAGAGCTATTGAAATTATCAAAAACTTCTATCATATTTTTATGTAGTATTTTTTTAGGATCAATTTTTAAAAAATCATAAATTTTGTGATTATAATTTTGAATTATCATATTTTTGTCGGTAAATAATATTGCACTATCCAATGAATTTACTATGTTGGATATTTCTTGATTTTTTAGTGATATATCATTTATAGTTTGTTCATATTGTAAATTTCGAGACATCAATATGCTAAGTTTTGACAAAAATTTTGTTATACTGTCATAGTTTTGATAAATGGAGTTTCGTTGTTCTTGAGTAAATGCAATTAGACCTATAACGCCTAAAACTTCTTGTTTATCGTTTAAAATAGGATAGCCGATTGAAGCCATCTCTTCACAATTTTCCAATGATGTACAATTTCTACATCTATCACTTATATCTTTTTCAATTATACTTTCAAATGATTTGCTATTTAAAATGTGTTCATAAGAACAGCCTTTTGGCAATTGTTCACCGATTAAATCTTTATAGTTTCCAGTTGCAGCTATACGACGTAAGTCTTTATTGACTATTGTAACTTCAATTTTAAGTATGGATGATATTGCATCTGCAATATCTTGGACAGAATTTTTTATTTGGTCAATTTCAAACATTTTATCACCTCTATAAATAATATCTATAAATTTGCATAAATGCAAATAAATTTCTCAAATTTGCAAAATAAGCAAATGTAAATTGTATTTGCTATGTTTTTTTGCAACTGTAGTTGGCATGAAATTTGCTAATAATATTAGTGAAAGGGGTTATGATATGGACTATATAAATTATATGAAGAAAGAATTGGTGCCGGCATTTGGATGTACTGAGCCGATAGCTTTGGCGTATGCTTCAGCTGTTGCACGAGAAATACTTGGGATGGAACCTGAGAAGATATTAGTTAATGTTTCTGGAAACATAATAAAAAACGCCAACTCTGTAACAGTTCCGGGAACTGATGGAAGAAAGGGTTTGGAAATTTCTATTGTTGCGGGAGCTTTTTTAGGTGACGCCTCTAAAAAATTGGAAGTTTTATCTGATGTGGATAAGAGTAAATTGGATGAATGTGATGAAAAAATTGAAAATGAAATAATTGAAATTAAATTAAAACCGGATGTTTCTAATTTATACATAGATATAAAATTACTTGCGAAAGATCAATCTTCAAGAGTAGTCTTACAAGGCGCTCATACAAATATAATTTTAAAAGAAAAGAACGATGAAGTGATTTATGAAAAAACTTTAGAGAGTCAGGATGATTGCGAAGTTGACTTTTCATTTGAAAAAATTTATGAATTTGCAAAAAAATGTGATTACTCCGAAGTAAAGGATATTTTAGATTTAGAAATATCATATAATACCGAAATTGCAAAAGATGGAATTGAAAATGATTGGGGTTCAAATATTGGAAAGATAATTTTAAAAAATTATTCTGATAATTACAATGAAAAATTAGTAGCTTATGCTGCAGCGGGTTCGGATGCTAGAATGTCTGGGTCTGAAAAACCGGTTGTAATTAATTCGGGGAGTGGAAATCAAGGGATAACAGTTTCTGTGCCTATTATTTTGTACGCAAAAGACAAAGGCGTTTCGGAAGATGAACTTTACAGAGCTCTTGTATTTGCAAATTTAATAGGCCTATATTTGAAACAAGGAATAGGAAAATTATCTGCTTATTGCGGAGTTGTCTCAGCGGCTTCAGCTTCAGTTTGTGGAATTGGTTATTTAAATAATGAAAATATAGATGTTTTAAAAGAAACTTTATCAAATTCATTAGCTGTAAACTCAGGAATTATATGTGATGGTGCAAAACCTAGCTGTGCAATGAAAATAGCTTCGAGTTTAAGAAATGCTTTCTTAGCTTATGAGCAAGCTAAGACAAATAATTCTTTTAATCCGGGTGATGGAATAGTAAAAGAAACTTTGGATAAAACAATAGAAACTGTAGGGCATATTGCAAGATATGGTATGAAAACTACTGATGAAGTGATCTTAAATGAGATGCTAAAGAAATAATATTCACAGTAAAATTATATATATTATAAATTAAGTTGTAAATATTATTAGAAAATTATATTATTATCTAATAACTTTATTTTATGAGGGGGAAATATGAAAAAGAAGTCTTTTTTTAACACATTAGTTTTCAAACTAATAGTTGGATTAGTGGCAGGGATATTAGTAGGTAGTATTGCGTCTGCTGAAGTGATAGTAGTAATAGATGCAATTAAATCTATTTTAAGCAATCTTATTAGTTACATAGTGCCGATGATAATACTTGGATTTATAACGCCGGCTATAGTATCTTTAAAAGACAATGCTGGGAAAATACTAAGTACAACACTTATTATTTGCTATGTATCTTCAGTTGGAGCTGCACTTTTTAGTTTAGTTACTGGGAGAATTATAATTCCAAATTTAGACATAGCAAGTAATGTTGGAACAGGAAAGGCTATACCGGAGTCAGTTTTTGCTCTTAGTTTTAGCCCTATAATGCCTGTAATGACGGCACTTGTAACAGCTGTATTAATAGGTCTTGCAGTAATATGGACCAAATCAAAAGTTTGGGAAGAACTTTTAGTAGATTTTAATGCAATGGTTTTAAAAATAGTTGATAAAGTTGTAATTAACATACTTCCGGTTTATATTGGAACAACTTTTGCTGAACTTTCTTATGAAGGCGTTATAATTAAAGAGTTGCCAGTATTCTTAAAAATTATATTGATTGTAATAGTTGGACACTTTATATGGCTTTCATTGCTTTATATTATAGGCGGTTTAATTTCAAAGACTAATCCAAAAGAAGTATTTAAACATTATCTGCCAGCTTATTTAACGGCACTTGGTACTATGTCTTCAGCAGCGACACTATCTGTTGCACTAAAATCAGCTGGAAAATCTAAAACATTAGACCCGGAAATTAGAGATTTTGTAATACCGATTTGTTCAAATACTCATTTATGTGGTTCAGTTTTAACTGAAACTTTTTTTGTAATGACGGTATCACAAATTTTATATGGGAAAATGCCGGAAATTTCAAGTATGATTTTATTCTGTTTCCTTTTAGGAATATTTGCCATTGCTGCTCCTGGAGTTCCAGGAGGAACTGTCGTTGCTTCTTTGGGGTTAATTACTTCAGTTTTAGGATTTAATGATGCCGGAACAGCTCTTATGCTATCTATATTTGCATTACAAGATTCTTTCGGTACTGCATGTAATGTAACTGGAGATGGAGCTATTGCGCTTATGGTAACAGGTATATTTAAAAAAGTACCTGGAAGAAATGGGAATTAATTAGTTTTATTGTAGGAATGAAATAGATAAAAAAATGTCGTAGCTTGGTTATGTAGCTACGATATTTTTTTATTTGAGTCATTAATTAATTTTTGCTATGTAGATTTTAGAACTATAAATCAAAGATATAACAAATATTAATTTAAGTAAAATCAAAAATATTTAAATTAAGTAGCTATAACTTGACATAAAGTTAATATTGTTAGATGATATATGGAAATAAGAAAATTTTAGGAGGATTATAATGAAAAAATTATTACCAGTAGCATTGGCAACAGTAGTATTAGCAAGTTCTGCTATGCCAGTTATGGCTAAAGAAGTTAAGGAAGTAAAAGATGTTAAGGCTGTTGTTGAGCAACTTAATAAAGATGCAGAAAAACAACCTATGATGACTATGTCTAAAGTTGTAGTGTCACCACAAAAAGTTAGCTTAAATGGAAAAGATGTTTCTATCGCAGGTTATAATATTGATGGAGAAAATTATTTCAAATTAAGTGATTTAGCAATGGTTTTAAATCAAACATCTTCAAAATTCTCAGTTGAATACAGTGAAGGTAAAGTTCTTTTAACATTAGGTCAAGAATATAAAAATGACGGAAAAGAAGTAGAAGATTTAGAAGAAAATGTTACAGCTGAAATAACTAATGATAAAGTTTATGTAGTAGCAAAAGAAGAAGTAAAACCTGAAGCGAAAGAAGAAGTTAAAAAAGAAGCAAAGCCTGAAATGAAGGAAGAAAAGGCTGAAGCTAAAAAAGAAGTAAAGCCTGAAACAAAAGAAGAAACTAAAAAAGAAATTAAAACTGAACCAAAAGCTGAAGAAAAACTTTTAGAAGTAAAAGCTTATAAAATAAAAGGAAACAACTACTATCGTTTAAGAGATGTAGCTAAAGCTCTTAATATGGTAAAGGTAGAATATAATGAAGCTGAAAATAAAGTATTAATTTCAACTGAAGAAGCTAAAAAAGAAATTAAACCTGAAATGAAGGAAGAAGCTAAAAAAGAAATTAAACCTGAAATAAAGGAAGAGGCTAAAAAAGAAGTAAAACCTGAAATGAAGGAAGAAAAGGCTGAAGCTAAAAAAGAAATTAAAGCTGAAACAAAAGCTGAAGAAAAAATAGAAACAAAAACAGAAGCAAAATAATTTAATTTGCATTAAAATTAGGTCGAAATCTCGGCCTAATTTTTATATATAAGTCAGGGAGAATAAAAGTGAGAGAACTTATAGTAAATAAAAAATACAGACATTTTAAAGGTAAAATGTATAAAGTTTTAAACATAGCAATACATAGTGAAACTAGAGAAAAATTAGTAGTATATCAAGCATTGTATGGAGATTACGGTATATATGCAAGACCTTATGAGATGTTTATTTCAGAAGTAGACAGAGAAAAGTATCCAAATGTTGAACAAAAATATAGATTTGAGTTAGAGGAAGAATAAATATGAATAGATAAAATATTTTTACTGTTATATGATATCTTAATGAATTAAAAACATATAAAAAATCATAAATTTATGATATAATGTGATAGTAAAACGATTTCAATTATAGGAGGATAGATATGAAAGTATATAAAACTGAACAGGTTAGGAATTTAGCATTAGTTGGACATAGTGGAAGTGGTAAGACAAATTTGACAGAAGCTATGTTATTCCAAAGTGGTGCTACTAAAAAGTTAGGAAGTGTTTCAGAAAAAAACACAGTAAGTGATTTTTCTAAAGAAGAAATGGAAAGAGGCACTTCAATAGGAACATCAATAATACCTGTTGAATGGAGAAATACAAAAGTAAATATCATTGATACTCCCGGATATCTTGACTTTATAGGAGAAGCTTATGGAGCGTTAAGAGCTTCAGAAGCAGCACTTATGGTTATAGATGCAACTTCTGGAATTGAAGTTGGAACAGAGAGAATGTGGAAATATACTGAAAAAATAGGGCTTCCAAGAATAATATTCATTAATAAAATAGATGGGGAAAACGTAAATTTCAGAAGAATTATGGAAGAACTTGAAGACAGATTTGGAAAGAAAGTAATTCCTTTCTCAGTACCTATAGGAGAAGGTGAAAACTTTATAGGGGTTACAGACGTTATCTATCAAAAAGGATTCAAGTATAAAAATGGGGCTCCTGAAGAAATAGAACTCACTCATGACCAAGTAAAAGCTACTGAAAGAATGTATGAAGAAATAGCAGAAGTAGTTGCAAGTTCTGATGAAGTTTTAATGGAAAAGTATTTCTCTGGAGAAAAATTCAGTAGAGATGATTTATTAAGAGGTGTTACAACTGCGCTATTAGAAGGGGATGCAGTTCCGCTATTAGTTGGTTCTGGAGAAAAAGGAATAGGAATAGACATTCTTTTAAATACTATAATAAATTATATGCCTGCTCCAGATGATGAAAGAGCTCATCTAGGATTTAGACACGTTGAAGGGGAAGAAAGAACCGTATCAGATAAAGAACCTTTCTCAGCAGGTGTAATAAAAACTATAACTGATCCATTTGTTGGAAAGATAACAATATTTAAGGTTATTTCAGGAAAGTTAACAAAAGATACTTTATTGTATAATTCAACAAGAGAACAAAATGAAAAATTGGGTGGATTGTATTTGGTAAGAGGAAAGACTCAAAGTGAAATATCAGAAGTTTATGCAGGGGACATAGGGGCTACTACTAAACTTGCTCATACAGAGACAGGAGACACTCTTTGCGATAAAAATCATATTGTAAAATTTAAGTCTACTAAATTCCCGCAACCTGTTCTTTACTATGCAATAGAAGCTAAGACAAAAGGTGATGAAGAAAAACTTTCAACTTCTTTGAGAAGATTAAAAGAAGAAGACCCATCAATAGTTATTGAAAGAAATCCTGAAACTAAGCAATTGACAATTGGCGGTCAAGGTAAAGTTCAATTAGATGTAATACTTGAAAAATTAAAGAATACATTTGGAGTTGAAGTAAATATAATTCCATTCATAATACCATACAGAGAAACAATAAAGGGAACTGCATCAGTTCAAGGTAAACACAAGAAACAATCAGGTGGTGCAGGACAATACGGAGATGTTTGGATTAGATTTGAACCTTCTGATGAAGAATTTGTATTTGATGAAGAAGTATTTGGTGGAGCAGTTCCTAAGAACTACTTCCCAGCAGTTGAAAAGGGAATTATAGAATCTAAAGAACACGGTGTGCTTGCAGGATATCCTGTGACAAACTTTAAAGCTGTTTTATACGATGGCTCATACCATGATGTAGACTCAAATGAAGTTTCATTTAAGTTAGCAGCTAACATAGCATTTAAAAAAGGTATGGAAGAAGCAAAACCGGTTTTATTAGAACCAATTGTAAAAGTTGAAGTTGTTGTTCCTGACACATATCTTGGAGATGTAATGGGAGATATGAATAAGAGACGTGGTAGAATACTTGGCATGGACCAACAAAGTGACGGTACACAACTTTTAATTGCAGAAGCACCACAAGCTGAAATGTTTGAATATTCAATCGACCTTAGAGCGTTGACACAAGGTAGAGGTATATTCACCATGGAATTTACAAGATATGAAGAAGTTCCTTCTAACATTGCAGAAAAAGTTATAGCTGAAGCAAAAGCTAAAAAAGAAGCTAAATAAATTTTATATTTAATAAAAAGAACTGACTCAAGTAGTTGGTTCTTTTTTAGCTTGAATTCAAAATAAAAAATAGAATGATATTTAATATCAAGATCATTTACTGTTCAAAAATTTTTTGTTATAATTGGTTTATATAAGAATAGGTTCTGTCTACCCGACAGAGAGGAGAAAAAATTGAAACCTATTTTTTTTAATGAAACACTTTTTTTAAAAAATGAAAGAAAAATTTTATATGGAATTAAAATTTTTGTACCAAATATTTTTAATGAAAAAAGTATAAGATACAATCTAATTTCTGAGTTAAAGAAGGAGGTAACTAATGATTAATAAAAAGTTACTGAGGCTTATGGGAAGAGAGAAAGTATATATACTTTATTTAATTATGCTAAAAATTGTTGCACTATTATTGAATGTTGGAATGATATTCTGTATAGCAAATTCAGTGGCTAATGTGATTAATTTAAATCTCATTGAATATAAATTATTAGCCATATTACTGACGATTTTATTCTTACAAATAGGTGTAATTAGGTTAATGAGTGCTATTTCTAATGAATTATCATGTAAGGTAAAAGAAAAAATAAGAATTAAATTATTTGATAAGGTTTACAGCTATGGGATGAGATATTCAAAGAATTTTAATATAGCTGAAATTTCTCAATTGTCAGTAAACGGGATTGAAAATTTAGAAGTTTATTTTAGTTCATTCATTCCTCAATTGGTATATTCAATAGTATCTCCAATAATATTGTTTTGTTTTTTATTAAATATAAATAAAGTAATAGCTATAGTTTTAATTGTATTAGTGCCGTTAATTCCAATGGCAATTATACTTGTTCAAAAATTAGCTAAGAAAATAAATTCACAATATTGGGGAAGTTACGTCGACTTGTCTGAGGTATTTGTAGATTTTTTAGAGGGTCTTACAACACTTATAATATTTAATGCAGATGAAGTGCAAAATAAAAAATTAAATAAATATGCTGAAGACTTTAGAATAAAAACTATGAAAGTATTGAGCATGCAACTTAATAACATAACAGTTCTGGATATAATAGCTTATTCTGGAGCTGTTCTAGGTATATTGTTTAGTGCTTATTACTATGATTTAGGGGAAATAAATATTGAGCAAGTTTTAATAGTGATTTTAATTTCTTCTGAATTTTTCTTACCACTTAGATTGTTAGGTTCTTTCTTTCATATAGCTATGAATGGGATGGGAGCAGTGGATCATCTATTTAGAGTTATGGAAACTGAAGAAGAACTTAAAGGAAATGAGTATATAGATACTAGTACACCAAGCATAGCGATGAATAATATCAGCTTTTCATACGATGGTATTAGACAAGTTCTAAATAATATAAATATGGATTTTAAATTTGGAACATTAAATTATTTAGTTGGAAAATCTGGTTGCGGTAAGTCAACAATAGCGGCATTACTTATGAATTCAATAATTCCAAACACTGGAGAAATTAGTTATGGCGGTAAAACAAATTTAAAAGAAGAAGAAATTTTAAAAAATGCTACATTGGTTACGAATAACCCATATTTATTTAAAGGTACATTAAGATACAATTTACAAATGGGGAATGAAGATATTAAAGAATCTGAAATGTGGAGCATATTAGAAAAATTAAGTCTTAAAGATTACTTTATTTCTGAAAAAGGTCTAGATACTTTGATATTAGAACAGGGAAATAATTTTTCGGGAGGTCAAAGACAAAGAATAGCTATAGCAAGAGCAATATTAAAAAATTCTCCAATTTATATTTTTGATGAAGCGACTTCGAACATAGATGCTGAGAGCGAGGATATAATTATGCAATTTATTGACGAGTTGAAGAAAAATAAGTTGATAATTATAATATCCCACCGTTTAAAACATTCTGTTAGTGCAGATTGTATTTATTATATGGAAAATTCTGAGGTTAAAGAAAAAGGCACTTTCAAAGAATTAATTGAGTTAAATGGTAATTTTTCAGAACTCTATAATTCTCAAGTGGCACTTGAAAATTGGAGGATTAAATGAAGAAATTACAAGAGTATTTGATATTAGTGAAAAAATTAATTGTGCTTGTAAAACCATTAAAGGGAGTAATGGTACTTGCAATTTTGTTTGGAAGTTTAGGGCATATAATTGCAACAGCAATTCCATTTGTTGGAGGCTATGGAATTATAAAAGTAAAGGAAATGGAATTTGGAATAAAAAATTTGGTAATAATTTTATTTGCTTTTGCTATTTTAAGGTCTTTGTTGAGATATTTTGAACAACTATGTAATCATTATGTTGCATTTAAAGTTTTAGAAATTATAAGAGATAAAATTTTTAAAGCTCTTAGAAAATTAGCACCTGCAAAAATGGAAGGCATAGATAGCGGAGAAATGGTATCTATAATTACTTCTGATATAGAATTACTAGAAGTATTTTATGCACATACTATATCTCCGGTTTCAATAGCTTTTATTCACACTATATTTTATACAATAGTTTTATCGAAATTTAATATTATATATTCTTTAATATTATTAATTTTTCACATTATAATGGCTATATTAATCCCGATAATAACATCTAATAGAGCTAGGAATATTGGTGATGTTCAGAGAAAAGCAGTAAGTGATTTGAATTCATCAATAATGGACACTTTTTATGGGATAGGAGAATCAACTCAATATTTCACAGGTTCTAATAGAAGAGATGAGATGATATGGAAGACAAAAAAGTTAAATAGAGCTTCAAAAGAGTTGAGTAAAATATATGGTGAGAATCTAGGTTTATCAAGCTCGGTTATTATGTTTGGGAATATTATTTTTATGGTTATAGCACTTTATTTATATAAAAATAAAGATGTTGATTTAGTAGGAATGGTAGTTCCGATGATAATATTTATGAGCTCATTTGGCCCTGTATCGGCACTATCCAATTTGGCAAATAATTTGCTTACCACTTTTGCCTGTGGTAAGAGAGTTATAAATTTGTTAGAAGAAAAGCCTATGGTCAAATTGAATAAACTGGGCAAAAATATAGAATTTAATGATTTGTCGGTTGAAGGTATATCTTTTTCTTATAAAGATGAAAAAGTTTTTGATAACTTTAATTTAAAATTAAAAAAAGGTGATATATTAGGGCTTTCTGGTAAAAGCGGGTGTGGTAAATCTACAATATTAAAGTTGATAATGAGATTTTATGACTCTAAATTTGGGAAGATACTAGAAAATGGAATAGACATAAAGGATATTAATACTGAAAATTTGAGGAAAAATCATACGTATATAACTCAAAGTACACATTTATTTAAAGGTACTATAGCTGATAATTTGAGAATAGCAAAGCAGGATGCGACTGAAGATGAAATTGTAGAAGCATGTAAAAAAGCTTCTGTACATGATTTTATAAAAGATTTACCAAATGGTTATGATACAGAAGTTGAAGTTTTAGGGAGTTCTCTTTCAACGGGAGAAAAACAGAGAATTTCTATAGCAAGAGGATTTTTACATGATGGAAAATTGATGTTGTTAGATGAACCGACTTCAAATATAGACAGTTTGAATGAAGGGATAATTTTAAAATCCCTTTGGAAAGAGACTAAGGATAAAGCAGTTATAATAGTAAGCCATAAATTGTCTACTCTTAGAATTGCGAATAGAATACAGAAAATGGAAAGAGATTAAATTTTAGAGGTTGAGATGGGAAATTTAGAGATTACAAACATACAAAAATTATATCTTTTACATTTAAAAAATAATGAAAAAGAAAATAACATTACTTCTGTAGCTAGAGCCTTTTCTTGTACTAAACCTAATTCAAAAAATATATTAGATAATATGATTAAAGAAGGTCTTTTATATAAAGAAGTAAACAAATACAAGCTTACAAAAATTGGAGAAAGTATTGCACAAGAATTAGATGAAAATAGATTTGCTATAGAATTGTTTTTAAATAGAGGACTTAAATTTTCTCTAGAAGAAAGTGAGAAAATTTCATATGCACTACTTGCAAGCTCATTAGATAGCTTTAATAAGAAGATAGTAGATAAAGCTAATATATTAAATGGGTTTAAGAAAAATGGTATTGTAGATTATAAAGATTTAATCAATGTATTTCAAAGTGGAGAGTATAGGGCTATGCTCTCCATACAAAAATATAAATTAGATGAAAGAGAATCTTTTAATCCTCTATCAATGGCTATGATGGGTTTTGAAGATGAAGCAACAATAATAGTGTCGCATGAATCATTTATTACGTTAAAACCTAAAGCAATAAAAAGACCTATACAAGGATATACCAAAACTGGGATCGCAACTGAACTATATTATACACTTAAAGGTGAAGAACATATAATTGAGTATAAAAACAAGAAATTTTACATACCAATCAATGTATTTAAAGAATGGCATTTAATGGGAGGACATATTTTAAAGTCATCTATAAATTTAAATTTAAATTCAAAAATAGGAATTAGCAAAATTCATAAAGAAAAAGCTAATTTTATAATAATAATTGATCTATTAAATTTATAATTAAATTAATATAGCTTAAGTTAACTCTTATTAACAGAGAAATAATGGGAATTTTAAATTAAAAATAACTATAATTTAGACTTTTTAAAAATTAGATTAAAAATAAGAGCATAGAAATTTAAAGAAAGTTAATGTGAGTTAACTTTCTTTTTTGTGGCAAAGTATTTAAAAGTTTGAGTAGAAAGTTTATCCTTTAAAAGTAAATGAATGATATTTATTATCAAAAGGGTAGATGGAATCAAAATTAAATATGGGAGGGATATATGATTAAAAAAAATGTATGTTTTTTAATTTCTTTTATATTTATAATTGTTAATTTAAATTTCATACAAGCTAAAAATTTATCAGAAGAATGTGATAATAAAATTGAATTTCGATCAGAGTTAAATGAAAAAAGTGGTGAAAAAGAATTTATAAACTTAGAAAATGGAATTTATAAAGTACCTATTAAATTAATGCATGCAATTGAAGATAAATTATCTATGGGAAATGTAGCATTAAATCAGACTGGAGAGTTATTGGTTGAAAACGGTCAAGCTTATTTATTCATTAGTGTGAATAAAATACAGATACAAAATATTACGGCAGGACTTGTTAATTTATATTATTTGGACGAAAAAAATTATATATCTGCTGAGGCAAATGACTATTCTATTCAAGTTGATGAAAGTTTAGAAAGACGACCGAGCGTATTTAAGATTCCGATAAAAAAATATTCTAATGATTTAGAGGTACTTGTAGATCCTAAAGTTGAACCGATGGGAGATAAACCGATAAAAGCTAGACTAAATGTAGATTTAGATAAAATTAAAAAGATAGATTTAAAAGAGTCTGAAATCATAGAAAAATTTAACACGGGCATTAAAAAGCCAGTGTTTAATAGTGATCTAGCTGCGAAAAAGATAGATAAATCATTTATTTTAGAATTTAGAGAAAATACATTTGATGAAGACTTTAATTTTTATGCAAATAAACTGACTTCATATAGGGCAGAAGAAATAAATAAACTTTTTAACCCTTTAGATATAGTTGAAATTTATAAATTAGAAACATTAGGGGATTTAGAGGAAATACCTTATGGGAGAGAAGATATTCAAAGTTTGAGAAAAAATATCTTACCTAAAGGTATTGTGAATATCGGGATACCTGTAAAGAGTATAAAACCAGAAGATAATCCTAATATTTATCAAATTAAAGACGGTACTAAAGTAAATTTAAATTACTCAATAAAAGATGGATGTTTTTTTATAGAAAGTGATAGTTTAGGTGAATTTGTAGTAGTTAAAGAAGAGAAAATAGATAATTCGAATAAAAGTAAAATTGGTGACTTTAAAAAAAATGAAACAAAGAAAAAATCTAGTAAAAGTATGCCAATAAAAAAAATTAAAAAGAGAAGTGAATTTAAAAATGAAAATAGTAGCTCAAAAAAAATTCCGATTAATACTTCTTCAAAAATAAATAATGTACAAGAAAAAGTTTCAAGCATAGATAAAGTAGCATTTAGAAATATAAATAACCAAGAGACAAGAGAAAACGGATTAGTTATATTTTTAATAGCAGTTTTAGTAATTTTTATAAATGTCATTTCAATAATTATTTTAAGCAGGAATTACAAAATAATACTTGAAGAATTTCAAGAAAATAACAGATTAAGAGCGAGGAAGAAATAAGATGAAAAGAATTTTTATATGTTTGTTAGTTGTTTTTTCAGTGACTTTTAATTCAAAAATTTTTGCTTACGGAAGTGAAGTTGGAAGAGCTACGCCTTATTATTCGCATCCGATTACAGGGATTATAGAGGATGCTGGAAATAATCCGGAGATTGGTCAGGGAATGACTGAAAATGTGTTACATAAACAAGCTTTTTTAGAAGAAGTTGATGGAGCATATTATTTGACTGTTAGATTTAATTTGGCATCTAATATAAAAAATGAAACTTTTGCAGTTCAAGTTAAAGGAGATTCTGATTTTTATTCAACTCAAGCTGAAATAGTTCAAACTAATGGAGATACAAGAGACTATAGATTTGAAATTCCTTCAAAAAATGTGATTATAAGGTCTAGTTTTTTTGTTGAACCGATGGGAAGGGATATAATTTTTTATTTTGATGTAGATAATTTTGTTGAAGGTAATACAGATTTTATAACAATGGATGAAGATAATCTTTTAGAGGAAGAGAGTTTGAATAATGAAATTCATGGAAAGAGTGAAATAGAAAAGTTAAAACTTGGACCAACAGTGAATTTTGAGAGAAATTCAAACTCAATTGGAGAAAAAATAGAAACTAAATCTGTAAATTCTAATTTATCATCTGAAGAACTTGGTTATAGTCACGGACTGTTGATGAAAGATTCTCCAGAATTAAAAAAATTACTTGGAGAAGATGGTGATTTAAGAGAAAAAAAAGACTTAGATAAAAGACCATTGGGTTTTATTACAAAAGCATTTATAGGAATGATTTTAGGGGTAGTTTCGTTGATTACAGTTTTCTTAGCATTTGCAGCAGTAGCATCTATTTTATATTTAAAAAGATTGAGGTTAGAAAACTATAGAATGGTGGAAGAAGATGAAGACTAAAATTTTTACTATACTTTTAAGTATTTTTCTATTATTAGGATGTGTTGACCAAAAAAGAGAAAATAGAAATTTAGATAATCCAACTTCGTTGGAAAAACCAAGAGTTATTGTAACTTCACTGGCTACAGCATATATAATGGATAAACTTGAAGTAGAGCTTATAGCCGTTCCGGATAGCAAAGTTGATAAATGTCCAAAGAGATATGAAAATCTGCCAAAGATAGGTGTTGCAATGACACCTGATATGGAAAAGATAAAGTCGATGCAACCAGATTATATTTTTAGCCCTGTGAGTTTGATTTCTGATTTGTTGCCTAAATATGAAGCTGCTAATTTAAATTATGGATTTTTAAATTTAAATAATTTAGACGGCATGTATAAAAGTATAGCAGATATAGGCGATTTGTTGGGAAGAAAAGAACAGGCATCTAAATTAATAGCTGAATATAAAAATAATTTAGATTACTTTAATAAGAAATATAATAAAGAAAAATCTCCAAAGGTTTTAATTTTGATGGGATTGCCGGGCTCTTATGTTGTAGCTACAGAGAACTCTTACGTTGGCAGCCTTGTGAAGTTAGCTGGTGGAGAAAATGTATATTCGGGATCTAATAAACAATTTTTGACAATAAATACAGAAGATATGCTAAGTAAAGAGCCTGATATTATTTTAAGAACATCTCATGCAATGCCTGATCAGGTTATGGAAATGTTTAAAAAAGATTTTGAAACAAATGATATATGGAAACATTTTGGAGCTGTGAAAAATGAAAAAGTTTACGATTTAGATCATTCTAAATTTGGAATGAGTGCAAAATTTAATTATCCTGAGGCTTTAGATGATTTAGGAGAGATATTCTATGAAAAATAATGTTGGTAAACTTTTTAAGTATTTAATCTTAATCTTTGGGTTAGTGTTATTAGTTATTTATTCGTGTAAAACAGGTAGTATAGATTTAAGTTTTACACAAATTGCGAAAGGATTATTTGTTGAATTTGATCCTGATGTTGCTGCAGTTTATGATTTGAGATTTCCAAGGATTATAATAGCCATTATAGCTGGAGCATCTCTTTCAGTATCTGGAGTTTTATTGCAAGCGGTTATGCAAAATCCACTTACTGATCCGGGGATAATAGGAATTTCCGCAGCAGCTTCCTTGGCCTCTAAAATAGTTATATTAATTACACCAACATTATTTTTTATAGCTCCTATATTTTCAATTATGGGAGGGATATTAGCGTACTTAATTCTATATAGCTTAGCATGGGACAGAGGAACAAATCCAATCAGATTAATACTTGTTGGGGTAGCTTTGAGTATGACATTTTCGGGGATATCTCAAGCGATTAGTGCAATTTCAGGCGGGAATTTAAATACAGTTCAAGCGATAGTAGAAGGTAATGTAGCTCAAAAGACTTGGCAAGACGTAAAAATTATGGAAATATATGGTGGAATTGGACTAGTAGCATCAATGTTTTTGGGTAGAAGTTGTGATTTATTATGCTTAGAAGATAAGACGGCGAAAGCTATAGGAGTAAATGTAAATAGAGATAGATTTATTGTTTCTATAATAGCTGTTGCGTTAGCATCTGTTGCAACGGCTATAGTGGGAGTGATAGGATTTTTAGGTCTATTAGTAGCTCACATAGCAAGAATAATAGTTGGTAGCAACCATAGATATCTCATATCTTTTTCAGCTTTGCTAGGTGGATTGATTTTACTTGGAGCAGATACCCTGGGAAGAATTATAGCTTACCCATATGAAATATCTCCGTCTATAATTATGACTACAATATGTGGACCATTTTTTATAGTTCTATTAAAAGTAAGAGGTAAAAAATATGGAAATTAAAAAATTAAATTTTTACTATGGAAGTAAACACGTGATAAAAGATTTATCTTTAACTTTTGATAATGGTAAAATAACTACTTTGCTTGGAAGTAATGGGTGTGGAAAAAGTACACTTTTTAAACTATGTACTAAAGAACTCCCGATAAGACACGGAATTATTAAACTCGATGACAAAAATATAGATGATATAAATCGAAAGGATTTTGCAAAAAAGGTTGCTATAGTACATCAACAGAATAAGTTTGTGGGAGATATAGATGTTGAAAGTTTGGTTAGTTATGGTAGAAATCCATATCTATCATTTATGGAAGGACTTGATGAAAAAGATAATTATGAAATAGAAACTGCAATAAGATTATGTGGATTAGAAGATATTAGAAAAAAGTTTATTAGTCAATTATCTGGAGGGCAATTGCAAAGAGTTTGGATAGCAATGTCAATTGCACAAAAGACAGAGATATTATTTTTGGACGAACCTACAACATATCTAGACATAAAATATCAAATTGAAATTTTAGAATTGGTAAAAAAATTAAATAAAGAATTATCAACAACCATAATAATGGTACTTCACGATATAAATCAAGCGCTACAGTATTCAGATGAAGTGGTTGGAATGTATAATGGTAAAGTCGAATTCAAAGGAGATCCTAAAGTTGAATTGACAGAAGAATCTATAAGTAGGATTTATGATACAAAATTGAGTATAGAAAAATTTAAGAATAGGTTAATAGTATTGCCAAAATTTTAAAATAGAAAAGGAGTAAATTTTGAAGACATTATATATATTATTAGGTTTTATATTGCTGGGATTAGGTATTTTCGGGATATATATACCGATACTTCCAACTACACCATTTTTATTATTGGCAACAGCTTGCTTTGCAAATGGTTCAGAAAAATTTAATTGTTGGTTTTTGCAAACAGAAATTTATAAAAATAATATAGAACCTTTAAAAAAGAAAGAAGGTATGACTATTAAAAAGAAGTTGAAAATAATGGGCATGATAACTTTATTTTTAGGAATTTCTTTTTTAGTAATGAGCAATATTCATGGAAGAATATGCTTAGTAGTTGTATTTTTGGCACATTGTTATTATTTCTTTATAAAAGTCAAGACTATAGAATGAGAAGTAGAAGTTGCGAAACTTCTATTTTTTGTTTTAAGATTATAAAAATTAAAATATTGTTGCTAAATTGTATTTAATTTGTAATAAAAAATAAATTGCTCTGTGGTATCATTATCTAATGAAAGTATAAATTAATTTTACTGTATATTATGAAATAAAATATATGTATTTAATGGTATTAATAAAAATAGATTAAATTAGTTTACATATTGTAATTTGGTGGTGTAGACATGAATAATTTAGAAAATTTAAGAAGAGAAATAGATGAAGTTGATAAAAAAATAGTAGAGCTTTTTGAAGAGAGAATAAATATTGCAGTTAAGATAGGGGAGTGGAAAAAATCTAATAAGATAGAAATTTTTGACTCTAAAAGAGAAGAAAAAGTAATAGAAAAAGCTATAGAAGCATTGGTAAATAAAGAGTATAAAGAAAAAATCAGCGAGCTATTTCATAAGCTCATGGATATAAGCAAGGATATACAAAAGTAGTTATAGGTGAAGAAAATAGATGAAGAAATTATTTAAAGTGACAATTTTTTTAATATTGTCAGTTGTACTGACAATATATGTGGTTGGAGTGAATATATTTAAAGATAATTTTATGCCTAACACATTTATAAATGGGAAAGATTTTAGTTTAACCAATAAGTCGAAACTGTATGAAAATTATAATTCTAAATATGGAGAATATAAGTTAAAAATTGTTGAAAGAGATTCAGAAGAAACTCTGTATTCAAAAAGTTTTGATTATTCAGATACTTTGAATAAAGGGCAGAGTGTTGAGCAAAATTCTCTCTATTGGCCAGCATATATTTTAATAAAAAAAGAATATAAATTAAAAAATACAGCTAAGTATGACTTCGAGAAGTTTAATCAAGTTTTGGAAAGTTTAAAGATAAATACAGCGCCAAGAATTGAACCACAAGATGCAAAAGTGGTTTTTGAAGGGGATAAATTTGTAGTAAAACCGGAAGTTTATGGAAATAAAATAAATAGTGAATTGTTTGCGAAAAAAGTTTTGGAAGCTGTTCAAAATAGAGATGAAGTATTGGATTTAGAAAAAGAGGGAATTTACCATAATCCAAAAATAAAAAAAGATGATGAAAAATTACTTTCACAACTTGAACAAAAAAATAATCTGAATAAATTTGAAATAACTTATGACTTTGCAGATAGAAAAGAAGTATTGAAGAATGATTCGCTTATAAACCTTTATTCTCCAAATGAAAAAAATTTATTGGTGCCAGATATAGAAAAAGTTGAGCAATATATAAAGTATATAGCTGGTAAATACGATACATTCAAGGCAACAAGAGATTTTCAAACTACAGGGCTTGGAATTGCAAGAGTCAGTGGAGGAATATATGGTTGGATGACAGATGTAAAATCAAGCACAGATGAATTAGTTAAGGCTTTAGAAAACACTAAGACTGTAACTATAAAACCAGTATATAGACTAGAAGGATATAGAAGAGAGACTAATGATATAGGAAATTCTTATATTGAAATAGACCTTGGAAGACAACATATGTGGATGTATAAAGATGGACAGAAAGTTTTAGAAACTCCAATTGTATCAGGAGATCCTACAAAAGGTAATTCAACTCCAACAGGTACTCAAAAAGTATGGGCCAAGGAAAGAGACAGGATATTAAAGGGAGCAACATGGGAATCACATGTAGACTATTGGATGCCTTTTGATTGGACCGGATGTGGATTACACGATTCAGTATGGAGAAGCACATATGGAGGGAGTATATACAGACATAATGGCTCACATGGTTGTGTAAATACACCGCCTTCAATAATGCCTACTTTATTTTCAAATTCTTTTTATAATATGCCAGTTGTAGTCTATGATTCAAATACTCAAATGGTAAGTTAGGAGATAATATGAAAAAGGATTTGTTGAGTTCCAGCACATTAAAAATAATAGCTATGTTATGTATGGCTATAGACCATACTGCAGCAGGCATTATAAATAATGTAAATAATATATCTTTATTAGGGTTAAATGTAAATGAATTATATTATGCTATGAGGAGTATAGGAAGAATTGCATTTCCTATATTTCTATTTTTACTTATAGAGGGTTTTAACAAAACTAAAAATATAAAAAAATATTTTTTTAGAATGGTAACTTTTGCAATTATATCTGAAATTCCATTTGATATGGCTTTGAATGGAGGATATTATAATACTCATAGTCAAAATGTATATGTAGAACTTTCTTTGATTTTAGCGATGTTATATTGTATAAAAATTTCAGTGGAAAATTTCAGTGGACTCAAGGGTAAGTTTTTGTGTGTTATAATCGTTGTTATATTTGCAGGAGTTTCTGAAATTATTGAGGCAGATTATGGAATGTATGGTATAGTGGCTGCTATTATTATGTATTCATTTAGTAAGAATAGGGAGACAAGAGCTATGTCCATATTGCCAGCCTTTGCTTTTGAAATTCATATGCCGACAGTATTTCTATCAATACCATTAGTTTATTTATATAATGGCAAAAGAGGTTTGAATTTAAAATATTTGTTCTACGCATTTTATCCATTACATTTAATTATAATAGGTATTATTAGAATGAAGCTATTGTAAAGTATGAAAAAGTATAGTATACTAATTGTAGTAAATATCTTCAGGGCAAGGTGAAATTCCTGACCGGCGGTAGAGTCCGCGAATCCTTTTGTATAGGATTGAACTTGTGAAATTCAAGTACCGACAGTAAAGTCTGGATGAAAGAAGAAATTGCAATTAAAGTTGTGATTGAATGCCCCGAAGTTTTGGGGCTTTTTTTGAGCCCAAATTTTTGGGAGGGTTATTTATGAATAAAGTTAACAGTAAGAGTAATGTTAAAGTGATGAGTAGAATTGGAATGTTGAGTGCAGTTGCATTTTTACTTATGTTTTTTGAATTCCCATTGACATTTATTGCACCATCATTTATTAAACTTGATATTTCTGATTTACCGGCAATGGTTGGAGCCTTTACAATGGGACCTGTAGCAGGGGTTATAATAAGTGCAGTTAAAAATGTACTTCATATAGCGCTAAAGGGGACTTCTACTGGAGGAGTAGGAGAATTATCTAATTTTATAATCGCCTCTGTTTTAACAGGAACAGCAGGTATAATTTATAAGAGAGATAATACTTTTAAAGGTGCAATCGTTGGTATGTTATTTGGTACTGTATTAATGACAATAGCGGCAATAATTTCAAATTATTTTGTAATCTTTCCGCTATATGCAAATTTCATGCCTATGGAAGCAATTATAAATGCAGGAAAAGCTGTTAATGCAAACATTAGTAGCTTATGGGATATGATGATTTATTCTCTTGTACCATTTAATTTAATAAAGGGATTTTTAGTTTCAATTGTTACAATGCTTATTTATAAAAAAATTAGTCATTTATTTAGAGTATAGTTTTTAGAAAGTTTAAAGTCTGTTAGGACGAGTGAGTTCTAGTAGACTCTTTTATAATGAAGTTTAATAATATAGAAAAGTAGTGAAAAATATTTAATGATTCTGTTTCACTACTTTTCTATTTTAAATTTCAATATATTTTTCTTTTCCGGTAATATTAGTAAGATACACTTTATAAATATTTGAATTTTCTAAAACATGATCTTTAATTAAATCAAACCATTGCATCTTATCAGAATAGTATTTTCCATAAAGCAATCTAAGAGCCTCTTCTCTTTCTGACTCTTCATCTATACTTTCAAGTCTGCCATCGGCAATAGCAGATTCATATTCATTAGTAAAAACATTTTTATTTAAGAAAGATATGTTGTTTGAGTCAATTTCTTTTTGAATTTCATCTAAGGAATACTCATCAGCAACATTAGTTCTTGACACGAATACCAATTTAATCATTTTTTCTCTTTCAAAAATATCTATCTTAGTTCCTTTTTTGGAAGAAGCAAAATATATTTTGTCATCACATCTTACAAAAGAAAATGGAACAGAGTGTATAGAAAAATCAAAAACACTTAAAACACCATATTCACTTTCATCTAATATTTTATAGGTTGCATCTAAAGATAAGTTTTTTATAACAGCCATTATTTTCTCCTTTAATTTTTATTTAATTATACCCATAAGTAATGTAAATAAAAAAAGACAAGCGATAAGCTTGCCTTTAAGTTTAAAATTATTCAGCTTCTGTTTCAGATACAGTAGGTACTTCTACTGATTCTTCTTCAGAACCTTCTCCAGGAAGAACTTCTTCTTGTGGTTCTTGTAGAGTGGCTACAGTTTCTTCGAGGTCAACAAAAATTTCAATTTTGCTGTTGTTAGCTACATCAAGGTCTTTAACAAGTATAGAATCTCCAATTTGCATATCTACTACATTTACAGTAGCTTCAGCAGGAAGATCAGCTGGTAGACATTCAACTTCAATTTCGTTGACTACTTGTAGTAATACAGAAGGTTGTACTTTAACTTCGTCTCTTCCTTCTAATACAACAGGTATATTAACCTTAATTTTTTCACTCATGTCTATTAAGTATAGGTCAAAGTGTAGAATTTGATTTTTGAATGGGTGCATTTGAAGTTCTTTAATTAGAACTTGTTGAGATGTTCCTTCAACATCAACTTTGAAAATACTTGAAGTACCATTTTTTTGGTAAGCTTTTAGTAAATCTTTTTCTACAGCTGAAACTGTTTTAGCTTCATTTCCTTTTGAGTAAATAACTCCTGGAACAATTTGTTCTGCCCTTAGTTTATCTACTTGATTTTTTCCTTTTTCACTTCTGTTTTTTAAATTTAATATCATTGACATAATGCCTCCTTATTCTATTATACCAGAACCTAGACATATTTCATCTTGATAAAATACAAGAGCTTGGCCTGGAGTAACTCCCTTTAGGGGATTTTCAAACGTAACTTTTAATTTGTCAGGGCCTATTTCTTCGACTAATGCTTTTTCATCTTTGGCCCGATACCTTATTTTTACTGAACACTCAAATGGTAAGTTTGGAGTTTCAGTAATCCAGAAAGGTTTTTCGACAATTGTTATTTTTTTGTATAGAGCAGGATGTTTTAATCCTTGTGCTACTATAAGACGATTATTTTTCAAATCTTTATCCTGAACAAAAAATGGTTCTCCATTTCCCATACCGCCTAGACCAATGCCTTTTCTTTGGCCTATAGTATAGTGCATAAGTCCAGAGTGTCTTCCGAGAAGTTCTCCTTCATAAGAATAGATATCTCCTTCTTTAGTAAAAAGGAATTGGTCTAAAAATTTATTGAAGTCTCTTTCACCAATAAAACAAATTCCAGTAGAATCTTTTTTATGTGCTGTTGCAAGTCCGTTTTCTTCAGCTATTTTTCTAACCTCAGATTTTTCGAGTTCGCCAACAGGGAATATTGTTTTAGCAAGAGCTGCTTCTGGAACTCTGGAGAGGAAATAAGATTGATCTTTGTTCTGATCTAAACCTCTTAGTAAATAAGTTCGCCCGTTAATGGTTCTTGTTCGTGCGTAATGTCCCATTGCTATATAATCGGAATTGAATTTAAGTGCAAATTCCAAAAAAGCTTTAAACTTAATCTCAGTATTGCACATAATGTCAGGATTAGGCGTTCTGCCTTTTTTATATTCTTCTAAAAAATAAGAGAAAACTCTATCTCTATACTCTTTTTCAAAATTTACAGTGTAGTATTTTACACCTAAAGCTGAACACACTCTTTGTACATCAAGATAATCATCAGCTTGTGTACAATATTCATCATCAGTGTCATCCCAATTCTTCATAAAGACCGCAGTGACATCATAGCCTTGTTCAAGAAGTAATAGGAGAGAGACGGATGAATCAACACCTCCACTCATTCCGAGTACAACAGTGCCTTTCTTAGCCATTTTGACCTCCTATCTAAAACCTTGTACTATTATACATTAGAGATTTAAAAAAATCTACAAAAAAAGATGAAAATGGCTAAGAATAGAGAGTTTAATTATCTTTTAATTGATAGTCTTATTTGGTAAGATATATGTGGTGATAAAATGAAAAAAATATTTATTATAATTTGTTTATTGATACTAACAGCGTGCGGGGGAAATAAAACAAATGAAATAGAAAAAAGTGACAATAAGACAAAAATGCAAAAATACGAAATACAATTTTTCGAAGCATTCGATACAGTAACAACATTTCAAATATACGACACAAACGAAAAAACAGCAAACGAAAAACTAGAAAAAATGCGAAACGAATACTTTAGACTACACAGAGAATTCGACAGATACAACAACTACGAAAACCTAAACAACCTAAAAACAATAAACGATAACGCAGGAGTACAACCGGTAG
>NZ_JAXDSS010000101.1:0-2473 GCF_034090345.1 Peptoniphilus sp.
AATCTCAGGTTTTCTCAGGTTTTCATTTCCTATCGAATAAGCTGTGCTTGGAGAATATCCCGCTCTTATAGCTGCCTGTGTGGCATTGAGATCAATAAGATACTCTTCCACAAATCTCTTTTGTTTTTTATTAAGTGCCAATACCACACCACCTTTCTATTTTTACATAACAAAAAAGAACCCTAAATCAATAAGGTTCTTTTTGCTAACTATCTAAGAGGTTAAAAGTTGAATACACTTCTACTCTATTAATATAACACGCACATTTCGCACAAAACGCACAAAATTAAAATATCCTTGTAATTAAAATAAATCCCACAATATTTATTAAAAAAAACACATGATAGCTAACAATAAATTTCGCTAATTCACACCATTTTTTGTCAGAAACATCATAAAAGACTAACTTTTTATTAATTAATTTTGAAACAAAATGCATAAATAAATAAAGTATATTAAACATTCCTAAAAACCATAGTGTAAAAGTTTTATATATTACAGGAATAAAATCTTTGCCTTCTCCTTTTAAAGATATCAAGGTATTTAATGGTTCTGAAATATTTGATAAACTGGATAATCCTCCAAATATAACAAAAGCTACTGCAATAAAAATAGCTATTAAAGATATAAGTTGACTTGTAAAATTTTCTTTTGTATTTTTTATATCGTTTTTAAGAGCCTCTATTTCTTCCATAGCTTTTTTTAAATCTTCTGCAGCATCTTTTAAGTTCCCATTTATGTTTTGTTCTATAGATTCAGATCTTCCTTTTTGCACAGCCACTAATTGAAGATGATCATATAACTTAAGCACTATTTTTTTTATATTCTCATTTTCATTATTTGACAAAGAATGTGCATATAAAAATTTTATATTACCATTTATTGTATCCATATTATCTACACCATAACAAAAATCTGTAATTATAGAATATAAAAATCTGCCATTCGTCTTTTCATAATTTTCAATTTTATTTAAAGCTTCAATAACATCATTTTTTTCAAAAGCTTTACTATTAAAATAAGTTAGTAAGTTATTAAGTTCATTCTCTTCCTTTTCAATATTTCTATCAGAGCTTAAATCATATATATTATTATCGGTATCTCCACCTATTTCTTCTTCTACCATTTGCCCTAATTCAGTACTTAATTTTTTATACCCCATTTACTAACTCCTTGTAAAATATAATTCAATTTCTTTTTCAGGTATAATTTTTTTGCTATTTTTATCATAAACCTTTTTCCAAGGTGTCCCTTCTTTATGTGTTGCTCTAACTAAATGCATTGCTGAATATTCCAATAATCTATCCAAAATATTTTTTAAAAACTCTATGATTTTTGGTTCAAAGACTCCTTCATAGTTTTCTAATTCATCTTTATCTACACTTTTATAAAAAATAAAGTCTATTACATCATTATAACAAGGTATTTCGCTAGAACCAAACATACTAAAATCTATATATATCCTTCTAATTACAGGTCCATAAGGCCAAGCTTCAAATTCCGCATGAAAAAGTGGTTCATTAAATTGTCTATAGCAAAATCCCTGTAAATAAAATAATATTTTTTGTAATTTCATATTTGTTACATTTTTATTTTTCTTATCAGCATAATTCACTACAAATCTAGCAACATCTGAAACAGAATAATCCATTTTAACTCACCTCTTTAAATGAATTATAACACCTAGATATAAAAAAATGTGGATTCCTTATCAATTTATTCAAATTTTTTCTAAAAACCTATCATGAATCATTCTAGCATAACTCTCATTAACACTGCCCATATAAGAACTTATCCTAAGCCAACTCCAACCCTCAATATATCTTAACCTAAAAACAACTCTTATTCTACTATCCTCAATACTATTTATAAAATCCTCTATCTCAAGCCTTAAATCAAAAGCTCTCTGCCACTGTGCATTTAAACACTCTCTAATTAACTTTTCTCTATCAGTAAGCTCTCTCATGCCAACTATAGGCAAGCTAATTTCTTGATAGGGGAATTCTGTGTTAGATGCTTTAACCTTGTCTACTACAATCTCTGTCTTGTTTAGCTTTTTATTTTCTAACTCTAAAATTCTAAGTTCTCTTTTCAAATCTCTATAACGTGAAAGCAAATCCTTATCCATCAATTCCCTCCCAATATGTATTTACAGCTTAAAACCCCTTTGATATACAAAGAGGCAAGTTTTAATATTCTATTTTTAAATACTTATAATGTTTTTTTGCATAAATAAAATTCTCATCATATTCAACCTTAAAGCCCGCTTTCTCAAGCTGTCTGATCAACCTTACTCTTTCTTTAAATGTTTTGTATGGCAGTGCTAATACTTTAATCATTTTTTCATTCTTCTATCTCCATTCAATTTATATCTTCATATTTTTAAAACAAATTCATTTTTTGCCATTTTTTTGATTTATATGCGTAAAATAGTTAGCATTAGTTAGCATTTTCTATCTCTTCTGAAATATTC
>NZ_JAXDSS010000067.1:0-19296 GCF_034090345.1 Peptoniphilus sp.
AATATATAATTTGAAATAGCTTTTTTCAAGCTCATCAATAATTATACTAATTGAATTATAGCCTTTTCTGCGCCATCTCCAAGACGATTGCCAAGCTTTAATATTCTTGTGTATCCACCGTTTCTTTCTGAATAGTTTGGAGCTATTTCAGTAAATAATTTAGTAACTACATCTTCATCATATATATAAGCTAAAGCTTGTCTTCTTGCGTGAAGATCTCCTCTTTTTCCAAGAGTAATCATTTTTTCAGCCATTCTCTTAGTTTCTTTAGCTCTTGTAACTGTAGTAGTTATTTGTCCTTCTCTTAATAGTGAAGTTACAAGATTTCTAAGCATAGCTTTTCTATGTGCAGTTGGGCGACCAAGTTTTCTTAACTTTGCCATGTGTCCCTCCTCTTTATTCGTCTTCTTGTCTCAAACCAAGTCCGAGTTCATTTAACTTATTAATAACTTCTTCTAAAGATTTTCTACCTAAGTTTCTAACCTTCATCATTTCATCTTCAGTTTTAGAAGCAAGTTCTTCGACTGTATTGATGTTGGCTCTCTTTAAACAGTTAAAACTTCTAACGGATAAATCCATTTCTTCAACTGTCATCTCTAGAACTTTTTCTTTATCATCTTCCGGTTTTTCAACCATGATGTTGACCTGATCCACATGGTCAGTTAAACCAATAAACAAATCTAAGTGTTCTGTTAGGATTTTTGCAGCAAGAGATGTTGCTTCATCAGCTTTCATAGACCCATCAGTTGTAACTTCAAGTATAAGTTTATCAAAGTCAGTTCTTTGACCAACTCTTGTGTTTTCAACTTTCCAATTAACTTTTTTAATTGGGGTGTAATTTGAATCTATTGCTATAACGCCTATCTCAGAAATTTCATCCTTCTTAAGTTCAGCAGGTTCATAGCCACGTCCCTTTTCTACAGTCAATTCCATATAGACTTCCGCATCTTCATTAAGTGTAGCAATGTGGTGATCAGGATTTACTATCTCCACTTCCGGTCCTACTTGGATATCAGATGCAGTAATTACCCCTTCGCCCTTCTTTTCTATAATAAGCTTTACAGGTAGCTCTTCATCCATTCTTAGAACTATTCCCTTAATGTTCAATATGATTTGCGGTACATCTTCAAGAACTCCCGGAATTGTATCAAATTCATGCTCAACACCTCTGATGTTGATAAATGAAACTGCAGCACCGGGTAGTGATGAAAGAAGAACCCTTCTAAGAGAGTTCCCTATGGTAATTCCGTATCCACTTTCAAGTGGTTCTACTATAAATTTACCATATTCACCGCTATCACTAATCTCTTCTATTTCAATGCTCGGTTTTTCTATTTCTATCATGGGTCCTCCTCTTTGCGACTACAGGAGTTCGTTAAACTCTCCTACGTTTAGGTGGTCTACAACCATTGTGTGGAATTGGTGTTACATCTTTGATCATTGTTACTTCTAAACCAGAAGCTTGTAATGATCTGATTGCAGCTTCTCTTCCTGAACCCGGTCCCTTAACATAAACTTCTACTTGCTTTAGTCCATGTTCTTTAGCTTTGTTTGCAGCTTCTTGTGCAGCTTCTTGTGCTGCAAAAGGAGTTGATTTTCTTGATCCTCTAAAACCAAGTTGACCAGCACTTGCCCAAGATATTACATTTCCTGACATATCAGTTAGGGTAACCATGGTATTGTTGAAAGTTGAAGCTATATGTGCTTGACCTTTTTCAATATTTTTACGTTCTCTTCTTCTTACACGAGTCGTTTTTTGTTGTTTTTTAGCCATTATACCCCTCCTTTACTTCTTTTTAGAAACTAATTTCTTAGGGCCTTTTCTTGTCCTTGCATTAGTTTTAGTTTTTTGCCCTCTTACTGGAAGGCCTTTTTTATGTCTCATACCTCTGTAGCAGTTAATATCTCTAAGTCTCTTGATGTTCATTTGAACTTCACGACGTAGATCTCCTTCTACTTGGTAACTAGCTATTTCTTCTCTTATACGAGCTACTTCTGCTTCAGATAAGTCCTTAACCCTTGTATCAAAATTTACATCGGCTTTAGTTAAAATCTCTTGAGATCTTTTTCTTCCGATTCCATAGATATAGGTAAGACCTATTTCAACACGCTTTTCTCTGGGTAAGTCAATACCAGCGATTCTTGCCATAAGTTCCCCCTTAACCTTGTCTTTGCTTGTGCTTAGGATTTTCGCAAATTACCATTACACGGCCTTTTCTCTTTATTATCTTACATTTTTCGCACATCTTTTTTACAGATGGTCTAACTTTCATTCTGTATTCCTCCTAGTTCATGCGCCCCTACGGGGTATCCCTTTCGGATATAGGATTATTTCTTTCTCCAGGTAATTCTACCCCTAGTCAAATCGTATGGGGAAAGTTCAACAGTTACCTTATCACCTGGAAGTATTCTTATATAGTTCATTCTCAGTTTACCTGAAATATGAGCTAAAATAACGTGTCCATTTTCCAACTCAACTTTAAAATGAGTGTTTGGAAGAGCATCAACTACTATTCCTTCAACTTCAATTACATCTTCTTTGGCCACTCTAAGGCTCCTTTCTCTTAGATATATTGCTTTAGCAACTTTTGTATGTGAGCATCTAAGATATTTGGATGAATTTCTTCAACAGCCTTATAAACTATTAAATGTTTCATCTTCTTTTTCTTAGGCTTTTCAAGCGTTCTTCTCTTGCCATCTACAATCTCAACATATTCGCTGTCTAAAACTTTATAGACTAAAAATATTCCCCCTGCATCACGCCCGGTTTTCGATTTGACAACTTGACCAATATTTATATTATTTGTTAACTCCATTAGTCATTTTCTAACCCATTTACTACTGCATTAAATACTTCGCTTATTTCTTGTTCTCCATCAACGTTTAATAACAATGATTGAGCTTTGTAGTAATCAATAAGCGGTGTAGTTTGATCCAAGTAAACTTGGATTCTTGTGCTCACTGTTTCTTCAGTATCATCTGCTCTTTGAATTAGAGGTGTACCGTCCTTGTCACAAACTCCTTCAACTTTTGGAGGATTGAACTTAACGTGATATGTTGCGCCACAAGTCTTACAAATTCTTCTGCCAACTGCTCTTTCAACTAGAATTTTAGGGTCAACTTCAATGTTTACCACACGGTCAAGTTTTGTTCCCATTCTATCAAGCATAGCATCTAAACTAACTGCTTGTTGTACTGTACGAGGAAACCCATCTAATAGAAATCCATTTTTACAGTCATCACGTTGTAATCTATCTTCTACTATTTCAATTACTACTTCATCCGGTACTAAAAGGCCTTTATCCATATAACCTTTAGCTTTTTTACCAAGTTCTGTTTCATTGTTTATATTTTCTCTAAAAATGTCTCCAGTTGATATATGAGGAATATTATATTTCTCTATAATTGACTCTGCCTGAGTACCTTTACCAGCCCCTGGAGGCCCTAGTATAACGAGTTTCATATTCTCCTCCTATTTCTTTAAGAAACCTTTATAGTGTCTCATTAATAGTTGTTGTTCAAGAGTTCTTGTAGTTTCAAGGATTACACCTACTACGATTATCATACTTGTTCCACCAAAAGCAAATGGAAGCCCACTGATTTTGTTGAGTAGTATAGGAAGTATCGCTAGTACAGCAAGTGCTATAGCTCCTGGAAATACTAATCTGTTAACAGTTCTTTGTAAATATTCACTTGTTGGTTTTCCAGATCTTATACCTGGAATAAAACCACCATTTTGTTGCATTTGTTTAGAATATTCTACAGTATTAAATTGAATTGATGTATAGAAATAAGTGAAGAAAACTATTAAAAGTACTGTCAATATAATGTAAAGTATAGTTCCCACTGTACCTTGTGTTGTGAAATACTTTAATATGAAATTCTTAGTTGACTCATTTCTTGTAAACATTGCAAATGTAGCAGGTATAGCTACAATTGAACTTGCAAATATCATCGGCATAACACCAGTCATGAGTACCTTAATAGGTATATGTGTTGATTGACCGCCATACATCTTTCTACCTACAACTCTTTTTGCATATTGCACCGGAATTCTTCTTTCTCCTTCGTTAAGAGTTACTACGAAGAAGATAATTCCGATTACAATCAATAAAAACAAAGCAAGGAAAATAGGGTTTGCTCTGCCTGCTTTTACTAAAGCTATTGATTGAGCTATATCTTTAGGGAATCTTGTAACGATACCCGCGAATATTATTATTGAAATACCATTTCCAATTCCATGTTCTGTAATTTGTTCTCCAATCCAGATTAGGAATGCTGTACCGGCTACTATAGACAAAACAACTACTGCTTTTTCTATAAAGTTTGTTGCCATAACAGCTTTTCCAAAGAATCCAAAAGAATATCCTAAAGCTTGTACTAAAGCTATTACTATAGCTAAATATCTTGTGTACTTTGCAATTGTCTTTCTTCCGGTTTCTCCTTCTTTAGCTAGAGCTTCTAATGAAGGAATTGCTATTGTCAAAAGTTGTAATACAATCGATGCGGTAATATATGGATATATATTTGCTGCAAATATTGTATAGTTACTCAAACTACCGCCGCTCATCAAATCTATTAGAGCAAATACTGATTGATTTGCTCCGTTAAATAATTTTTGAACAACTTGAGCATTCATATATGGAACCGGTATATGTGAACCAAGTCTATACACCAAAAGCATTAAAAGAGTAAATATCATCTTTTTACGCAAATTTGGTATTTTCCAAGCATTTCTAAAAGTAGAAATCATTAGATCACCTCGGCCTTTCCTCCCGCAGCCTCAATTTTTTCTGCCGCAGACTTTGAGATATGTTGAGCTTTTACAGTTAGCTTAACATTAATGTCGCCGTTGCCTAGAATCCTAACTCCGTCTTTAGCTTTGCTTGCTTTTACAAGACCTTGTTCAATTAAAAGTTCAGGTGTAACTTCTGTTCCTTCTTCAAATACATTTAGAGCTTCAAGATTTATTACAGCCCACTTTTTTGCGAAGTTGTTAGTGAAACCTCTCTTAGGTAAACGTCTGAATAGAGGCATTTGACCTCCTTCGAATCCAGGTCTTACTCCACCGCCACTTCTAGCGTTTTGCCCTTTGTGCCCTCTTCCGGCAGTCTTTCCTGTACCAGAACCGATACCTCTACCAAGTCTTTTTTTGGCTTTAACTCCGCCGCCTTCTGCAGGTCTTAAGTCATGTAATTTCACGTCTTACACCTCCTTATTCTTCGATTTCAAGCATGTATGCTACTTGCTTTATCATACCTCTGATTTGAGGATTATCTTCTTTTTCAAGTACTTGTCCTAATTTCTTGAATCCAAGCGCTTTAACTGTTTTTTTGTGAGTCTTTTGTCTACCGATAGGGCTCTTTACTAATTTAATTTTCATAGTCTTATACCCCCTTATCCTAAAATCTCGTCTACAGACTTATTTCTAAGTCTTGCTACGCTTTCAGCACTCTTAAGTTCAGATAGTGCTTTAACTGTAGCATTAACTACATTTCTCGGATTTGAAGTTCCCAAGTTGTGAGTACGAATATCAGTAATACCTGCTAATTCACATACCGCACGAACAGGTCCCCCTGCTATAACTCCGGTACCTTCACTAGCCGGTTTTAAAAATACTTTACCCGCTCCAAAAATTCCTGTGATTTGGTGAGGGATACTTGTTCCTAGTAAGTTTACTTTTATTAAGTGCTTTTTAGCATCTTGTGTTGCTTTTCTAATTGCTTCTGGTACTTCTAGTGCTTTACCAGTTCCAATACCTACGTGACCATTTCTATCACCAACAACAACAAGTGCAGAGAATCTGAAGTTCTTACCGCCCTTTACAACCTTAGCAACTCTATTTATTGCTACTACTTTGTCTTCAAGGTCTAGTTCTCTAGCATCGATTAATGAACGTTCCATATTTCCCTCCCCTGTTAAAATTTTAGTCCGGCTTCTCTTGCTGATTCTGCAAGAGCTTTTATTTTTCCGTGATATAGATATCCGCTTCTGTCAAATACAACTTCAGAAATGCCGGCTTCTAAAGCTTTCTTTGCTACAGTTGCTCCAATTACCTTTGCTGCTTCAATATTTTTAGTATTTTCAAGCCCTAATGACTTATCTAAAGTTGAAGCACTTACAAGTGTATTTCCGTTTACATCATCTATAACTTGCGCATAAATATGTGCACTTGATCTGAAAACAGAAAGTCTTGGACGTGACTCGGTACCGGAGATGTGATTTCTAATTCTTTTGTGTCTCTTTATTCTATTCGCATTTTTGTCGATTTTTTTAAACACTGTTTACCTCCTACTTACCTGTCTTACCAACTTTACGTCTTACATATTCATCAACATATCTGATACCTTTTCCCTTGTATGGTTCAGGTTGTCTGTATTTTCTGATTAATGCAGCGTATTGACCAACTTGTTGTTTATCAATACCTGATACGACGATTTTAGTTGGAGCTGGTACTTCTGTTTCAATGCCTGCTGGATCTTCAAGCTCTAATGGATGAGAAAAACCTAAATTTAGGGCTAATTTCTTACCATTTTTAGCTGCTCTATATCCTGTACCAATTATTTCTAATTCTTTTTTATAACCTTCAGTAACTCCCACAACCATGTTTTGAATCAAAGTTCTTACAAGGCCATGTAATGACTTATGTTTTTTGCTATCGGATGGTCTTTCTACAGTAAGACTTCCATCTTGTAAGCTTATTTTCATGGAGCTATCAAAAGTTTGAGATAATTCTCCTTTGGGACCCTTTACTGTTACAGTGTTTCCGTCGAACTTTACGTCAACACCACTTGGGATCTCAATAGGTTTTTTTCCAATTCTTGACATATGTCCTCCTTACCAAACGTAGCAAATAACTTCTCCGCCTACGTTGTTTTGTCTCGCTTCTTTATCTGTTAACATTCCCTTAGAAGTTGAGATAATTGCGATTCCAAGACCCCCTAAAACTTTTGGCACGTCTTGACTCCCAACGTACACTCTAAGTCCCGGCTTTGAAATTCTCTTTATACCACTAATTACTTTTTCGTTATTTTCACCATATTTTAAATCTATTCTAATAACACCTTGTTTGTCATCATCAATTACTTCAACATTCTTGATGTAACCTTCTTTTAATAAGATGTTTGATATTTCCTTTTTAATGTTTGAAGCAGGTATATCTACAGACTTATGTCTTGCATTGTTACCATTTCTTATTCTGGTGAGCATATCTGCGATTGGATCTGTCATCATGTGCTTTCGCCTCCCTTCTTAGGTTTACCAGCTGGCTTTTCTTACTCCGGGGATTTGTCCTTTGTAAGCCAATTCTCTAAAACAAATTCTACAAATACCGTATTTCTTAAGTACGGCATGCGGTCTCCCACAAATACTACATCTTGTATATTCACGACTGCTGAACTTTTGTTTTCTTTTTTGTTTAGCAACCATTGATTTCTTTGCCACAGTTACCTCCTACTATTTTGTAAATGGCATTCCCATTTTTTCTAGGAAAGCTTTAGCTTCTTCGTCTGTGTTAGCAGATGTTACTATAATGATATCCATACCTCTTATAGCATCAACTTTATCATATTCTATTTCAGGGAATATAAGTTGTTCTTTAAGACCCAAAGCATAATTTCCTCTGCCGTCAAATGCTGTTGGCTTAATTCCTCTGAAGTCTCTAACTCTTGGAAGTGCAACGTTCATTAACTTATCTAAAAAGTCATACATCTTGCGGCCTCTAAGTGTTACTTTACATCCTATTTTATGACCTTCACGAAGTTTGAAGTTCGCGATACTCTTCTTTGCATAAGTTATAACAGGCTTTTGTCCTGAAATAAGAGTTAAATCATTTATTGCTGATTCAAGAAGTTTAGGATTATCTTTAGCTTCTCCAAGTCCAATGTTAATTACGACTTTTTCCAGCTTAGGAACTTCCATAATATTCTTATAACCAAACTTTTCAAGTAGATAGTTTACTACTTCATCTTTATATTTTTCTTGTAGTCTTGAAGTCATATTCTACCTCCTTACTTAATAGTTTTTCCGTTAGATTTTGCATATCTAACTTTCTTGCCGTCTTCAATTCTGTAACCAATCTTTGAAACTTTTCCGTCTACAAAGTATTGTACATTTGAAACATGAATTGGAGCTTCTTGCTTCTCAATACCGCCCGCTTGTTGTGGTCCTCTAGGTTTTAAATGTTTAGTTACTACATTTACCTTTTCTACTACAACTCTATCTTCTTTTGGGAAAGTCTTAAGTACTTTACCGGTAGCTCCTTTGTCTTTTCCGGCAATTACTTTAACTGTATCACCTTTTTTAATACGCATTTCTACCTCCCGATTATAGTACTTCCGGTGCTAAAGAGATAATCTTCATGAAGTTTTCGCCTCTAAGTTCTCTTGTAACCGGTCCGAAGATACGAGTTCCTACCGGACTCTTATCATCCTTTATTATTACTGCTGCATTGTCGTCAAATTTTATATATGATCCGTCTGCACGACTAATTCCTTTGTTTGTTCTTACGATTACCGCTTTAACTACAGAACCTTTTTTAACAACACCGCCCGGTGTTGCACTTTTAACAGAACATACTACAACATCACCAATGTTTGCGATTCTTCTGTTTGTACCACCTAGGACTTTAATGACAAGTAGTTCTTTAGCTCCGGAATTGTCAGCAACACGTAGTCTAGTTTCTTGTTGTATCATTGATCTCTCCTTACTTATTGAGCTTTCTCAATAATATTTACAAGTCTCCATCTCTTGTCTTTAGATAGTGGTCTTGTTTCCATAATTCTTACTTTATCACCGATTCCACATTCATTTTTTTCATCATGTGCTTTGAATTTAGTAGTCTTCTTGAATCTCTTCTTATAGATTGGGTGAACTTTGAAAGTTTCCACCGCTACTACTATTGTTTTATCCATTTTATCGGAGACAACTGTTCCTGTGATTTGTTTTCTATGATTTCTTTCCATGGATTATGCCTCCTTTCCAACTTCTAATTCACGTTCTCTAAGAATGGTTTTAACTCTGGCAATATCTTTCTTTACCGCTCTAATACTTGCAGGATTTTCAAGTTGTCCTGTTGCAAGTCTGAATCTTAAGTTAAAGAGTTCATTCTTAAGTTCATTCGCTCTCTTATTTAGTTCTTCACTTGACATTTGGCGAACTTCTTTAGCCTTCATTAGATTCACCATCCTTTTCTTTCATAACGAATCTTGTCTTAATTGGAAGTTTCATTGCTGCAAGTCTCATAGCTTCACGAGCTACTTCTTCGCTTACTCCACTCATTTCAAACATGATACGTCCCGGTTTTACAACCGCTACCCAATATGAAGGAGCCCCTTTACCAGAACCCATACGAGTTTCAGCCGGTTTTTCAGTTACTGACTTATCAGGGAATATCTTAATCCAGATATTACCGCCTCTTTTTATATATCTTGTCATAGCACGACGTGCTGATTCTATTTGATTTGAAGTAATCCATGCAGGTTCAAGTGCTTGAAGACCATATTCTCCGTAAGTAAGGGTGTTTCCACGAAGTGCCTTACCCTTCATTCTACCTCTATGAACTCTACGATACTTCACTCTTTTAGGCATTAACATACTGTTTTCCTCCTTTTAAAAAGCTCAGTTTGATCTTTCTTTAGAACCTCTTTGGTTATTACGATCGTTTCTAAAGTTTCTCTTTCTGTTTTTCTTGTTATCTCTATCTTTTTGATCTTTGTTTTTAGGTCTTCTCTTTCTGTTGTCATCGTTAACTCTGTTTCCTGACACTCCCGGAAGAACTTCTCCCTTATAAAGCCATACCTTTACGCCGATCTTGCCATAAGTTGTATCAGCTTCAGCAAATCCGTAATCAATATCCGCTCTTAGTGTTTGCAGAGGTATAGTCCCTTCTGAATAACCTTCAGTTCTTGCCATATCAGCTCCACCTAAACGACCTGAAACAGCCGTTTTGATACCTTGTGCTCCTGATCTCATACTTCTTTGGATAGCTTGTTTCATTGCTCTTCTGAAAGAAACTCTTCTTTCTAGAGATTCAGCAATTGATTCAGCAACAAGTGTTGCATCTAAATCTTGATTCTTAATTTCTTCTATATTAATAACTACGCTTTTACCTGTTAATTTTTCAAGTTCAGCTCTAAGTTCTTCAACTCCTACTCCTCCACGTCCGATTACCATTCCCGGTTTAGCAGTAGATATTGAAACCTTAACCTTGTTTGCAGCTCTTTCAATTTCTATTTTAGAAATTCCGGCTGTATAAAGTTTTTTCTTTACATATTTACGAATTTCGTTATCTTCAACTAATAGTCCTGCAAAATTCTTCTTATTTGCATACCATTTTGAATCCCAATCTTTGATTATGCCGACACGAAGTCCATGTGGGTTAACCTTTTGGCCCATTAATACCCTCCTTATTCCATTTCTGCTACTACAACGCCGATGTGACTTGATCTCTTAAGTATCGGATAAGCCATACCCTTAGCCTTAGGGCGAAATCTCTTCATTGTAGGACCGTCATTAGCAAATGCATTCTTAACGTATAAATTTTCTCTATCTATATTTAAATTATTTTCAGCATTAGCTACAGCAGAATGAAGCACTTTATAAAGTTCTTTAGCTCCTCTTTTTGGAGTAAACTTCAACATTGAAAGGGCTTCGTCAACTTGCTTTCCACGAATTTCAGCACAGATGTAGTTTACTTTGAGCGGTGAAATTCTTACATATTTTGCAATTGCTCTTGCTTCCATCTTATCCCCTCTCTTACTTCCTTGTAGTCTTTTCGTTCTTAGCAACATGTCCTCTATAAGTTCTTGTTGGAACGAATTCACCAAGTTTGTGACCAACCATATCTTCAGTTATAAAAATTGGCACATGCTTTCTACCGTCATGAACTGCAATAGTATGTCCTACCATTTCAGGGAATATAGTTGAACGGCGAGACCATGTTTTTACAACTTTCTTTTGGTTTGATTCATTTAATTCATCTATCTTCTTTAGCAAATGTTCATCTGCAAAAGGTCCTTTTTTAAGTGATCTACTCATTCTATACCTCCCGCTTACTTAGTTCTTCTTCTTACGATATACATATCGCTCTTCTTGTTTTTCTTTCTTGTCTTAAGACCAAGAGCCGGTTTGCCCCAAGGAGTCATTGGTGAAGGTCTACCTACCGGAGCTCTACCTTCCCCACCACCATGAGGGTGGTCAACAGGATTCATTACAGTTCCTCTTACGTGAGGTCTCTTTCCAAGATATCTGCTCTTTCCCGCCTTACCAAGAGTGATAAGTTCGTGAGACGCATTACCTACAGAACCAATTGTAGCTTTACAGTTTAAAAATACTCTTCTAAATTCACCAGATGGAAGTCTAAGTTGAGCAAATCTTCCTTCTTTAGCCATTAATTGAGCTTCTGTACCTGCACTTCTCGCTAGCTGTCCGCCTTTTCCAGGTGTCATTTCAATGTTGTGTATTGTTGTACCAACAGGAATATCTTTAAGTTCAAGAGCATTTCCTACTTTGATATCAGCCTCTGAACCTGATTCAACAGTATCTCCAACTTTTAATCCTTCCGGAGCGATGATATACCTCTTTTCTCCATCAGCATAATTTAAAAGTGCGATGTATGAAGTTCTGTTTGGGTCATATTCAATTGACGCAACCTTTGCAGGTACTCCATCTTTATTTCTCTTGAAATCTATAATTCTGTATCTTCTCTTAACTCCGCCGCCTCTGTGACGTGAAGTGATTCTACCTTGAGCATTTCTACCACCTGAACTCTTTAAGCTTACTGTTAAGCTCTTCTCAGGAGTGGTTTTTGTTATTTCCTCAAAAGTAGAAACAGTCATCTGTCTACGTGCAGGAGATGTCGGTTTATATCCTTTTATAGCCATTGTCTACCTCCTTATTCCATTCCTTCAAAGAATTCAATTGCCTTAGAATCCTCTGTAAGTTGAACTATTGCTTTTTTCCAGTTAGGACGTCTCCCTTGATGAGCCCCTTGTCTCTTAAGCTTTCCTACCATGTTCATAGTTCTTACAGTCTTAACCTTTACGCCAAAAACAGTTTCAACCGCTGCTCTTATTTCAGTTTTAGTCGCATGTTTATCAACCTCAAAAGTATACTTACCATTTTCGATAAGGTCCATACTTTTTTCAGTTACTATCGGTTTTTTAATAATGTCATAGTAATTCATTAGTTAAATACCTCCTCAACCACTTTAAGTGCATCTTGAGTGATTACTAATGAGTTATACTTTAATAAGTCATATACATTGATGTTACGAGCTTCAGAAGTTTGAACATCAGCTATGTTAGCTCCAGCTCTTACAACATCTTTATCATTCTCAGCAGTTACCACTAACGCCTTCTTGTCAGCACCTATTGTGTTTAACATTTTTTGGAAGTTCTTTGTCTTAACTTCATCAAATTTGATGTTATCAAGTACAATTATTTCTCCATCTCTTAACTTAGAAGTTAATACACTCTTAAGAGCAAGTCTTCTAACTTTTTTAGGAGTTGTATAAGAGAAATCTCTTGGCTTTGGTGCAAATACAACTCCACCACCTCTGAATTGAGGAGATCTTATACTACCTTGACGAGCACGTCCTGTACCCTTTTGTCTCCAAGGTTTTCTACCGCCACCACGCACTTCTGAACGAGTCTTAGCACTCTTCGTCCCTTGTCTCTTATTAGCAAGAATGTTCTTTACTACTAAGTAAACCGCGTGTTCATTTACTTTTATATCAAAAATTTCTTCGTTTAATTCAACTTCAGAAATATTTTCACCGTTCATATTAATAACTTGAACTTTAGGCATTTAAAACCCTCCTTTCACTTACTTATGGTTCTTTACAGTTTCTTTAACTGTTACAAGACCTTTTTTATTTCCCGGAACAGCTCCTTTTACAAGAATTAGATTCTTATCCGCATCAATTCTAACAATTTCAAGGTTTTGAACAGTAACTCTGTCATGGCCCATTTTACCGGCCATTCTATGACCCTTGAATACTTTTCCAGGATAAGAAGCAGCTCCCATACCACCAGGCATTCTATGGAACTTAGAACCATGAGTTTCTCTACCACGAGCAAAACCGTGTCTCTTAATAACACCTTGAGTTCCCTTACCTTTTGAAGTTCCAGTTACATCAACAAATTCTCCAGCTTGGAAAATATCAACTTTAATTTCATCACCAATATTGTAAGAATCTACATCTTCAGTTCTGAATTCTCCAAGGTGCTTTTTATAAACAACAGACGCTTTGTCAAAGTGTCCTTTCATTGGTTTGTTTACTCTTCTCTCTTTAACTTCACCAACAGCTACTTGAATAGCGTTGTATCCGTCAACCTCTACAGTTTTCTTTTGAACAACTACATTAGGTTCAACTTGAATAACTGTAACCGGTGTAACAACTCCACCTTCATCGAAGATTTGAGTCATTCCGATTTTTTTACCCATTAATAATTTCAATGTCTACCTCCTAAATTTACAGCGGATTGCTTAGCAATCATATAAAGAACAATTATTAAAGCTTGATTTCTATCTCAACACCAGCCGGTAAGTTGAGTTTCATTAGAGAATCAACAGTCTTTTGATTTGGATTAACTATGTCAATTAGACGTTTGTGAGTTCTTTGTTCGAATTGTTCCCTTGAATCTTTGTACTTGTGAACAGCTCTTAGAATTGTTATGATTTCCTTTTCTGTAGGAAGCGGAATTGGACCTGAAACAGTAGCCCCTGTTTGCTTTGCAGCTTCCACAATTCTTGAAGCAGAACTATCTAATAGTTCGTGATCGTAAGCTTTAAGTCTGATTCTAATTTTTTGCTTGTTTGCCATTTTATTCCTCCTAATCGCTACGTTTTGCGAATAGGGTTATTGATACACACTCCCCGGCGTTTCATACCAAGGACTAAAAAAAGAAAAAATAACCCACGCTGAAGTCCAGCTTCAACTTCTCGTTCATAATTACCTTAAAATCCCTTTTTCCCTCAAGATTTCAAGCAACTTATGAAGTCATCGCATATAAATATATTTCAAACGCCTATACATTATACAAAAGCCAGGCTTAGTTGTAAAGAACTTTTTTGTGTTTTTATCATGTTTTTCTAGGGGTTAATTGTAAAATTAAATTAAACTGAAAAATTCCTTAGAAATCAAATTTAGTATAATTGAATCGTTCCATCACAAAATCCAACATAAAAAACTATTGAGTATAATAATATTTACAAGCCTAATAAAAAATAAATATTTAAACCGCTTTGAAAAAATCCAGTCAAACTTTACACAACAAAGAATACCCTGTATATAGAATGACAAAAAAGTAAAAATATATTGTTAGGGCTTTTTATAAACTTTTTTCTAATTCAATTAACATACATAAAAAATAAATTGGCCGGTTTCCCGACCAAATTAATCCTCAGCTTTTAAAATATTTATACCTTTTCCCTCTATTATTCTATTCATATTTCTAACAGAACACATCTTTCCACACATAGTACAAGAGTCTCCATGCATAGGCACACTTTCTTCTCTATATCTCTTACATTTTTCAGGGTCCATTGAAAGTTCAAACTGAGCATCCCAATCCAAAACTCTACGAGCCTCTCCCATCTTTCTATCCCACTCAATTGCACCTTTTACTCCCTTAGCTATATCTCCGGCATGAGCGGCAATTCTACAGGCTATGATTCCCTCTCTCATATCTTCAACAGTTGGAAGCCTTAAATGTTCTGCCGGTGTTACATGACATAAAAAATCAACTCCAGCCGCAGCAGCCATAGCTCCGCCTATAGCCGAAGTGATGTGATCATAGCCGGGAGCAATATCAGTAACCAAAGGTCCTAATACATATAGCGGAGCTTCATGAGTTAATTTTTTTGCTATCTTTACATTTGTAACTACATCATTTATCTGAATATGTCCCGGTCCTTCAATCATAACTCGAACATTTTTCTCCCAAGCTCTCTTTGCAAGTTCTCCTAACAAAATCAACTCATGTATTTGACTTGCATCTGTCCCGTCCACAATACACCCCGGTCTCATTCCATCTCCCAATGAGATAGTTATGTCATACTCCGCACAAATTTCAAGCAACTCATCATAATATTCAAAATAAGGATTTTCTTTCTCATTTAATTCCATCCATGCATAAGTTAAAGAACCTCCCCTTGAAACTATATTCAACAACCTTGGATTCCTTTTAAAAATTTCTGCCGAAGAAAGATTCACACCTGCATGAATTGTTACAAAATCCACGCCATTTTCCCCATGTTTTCTCACAACGTCCAAAAATTCCTCAGCAGTTATATCTTGTAATTCCTTATCATAAAATCCAACTGCATCATATATTGGTACAGTTCCTATCATCGCATCCGAAACTTCGATAAGTCTTTTTCTAAACTCCTCAGTTTTTCCAAAAGAAGAAAGATCCATTATAGCATCAGCTTTCATTTTAAGCGCATCTCTTACTTTTACAATCTCACACTCAACATCAGGACAGTCCCTTGAAATCCCAAGATTTACATTTATCTTAGTCTTAAGCCCTTTTCCAACTCCCGCATAAGTTTTTCTCTTGTGATTTTTATTCGCCGGAATTGCAATCTTGCCCTCTTTTACTCCATTTAAAATAAAAGCTACATCTAACCCTTCTATCTCTGCAACAACTTTCATTTCATCAGTTACAAAACCCGCCTTTGCAGCTTCCATTTGTGTCTTATAGTTCAAGTTATTCTTCCTCTCTTAAAAATAATAGATTTTTAAATTACTCCTAGCCTGACTAACTTTTTCCTATATAAAAAAACGTAGAATCCTCGTTAAAAAGTATTCTACGTAAATTACGAATATTTCCCAACGTTGGCATTATCCAAATCCGGTTATAGGTCAAAGCTTTTTAGCTTACTCTCAGCCCACCACTATGAGCTCCCTTTTATAATTAAATAATAACACATTTTTTATTAATGAAAAACTTTTATACCAAAAACTCTCGAGTTTCCCCGAGAGTTCTAAAATTAGTTATATTCGTAAAAACCTTTTTTAGTTTTTCTTCCAAGTTGTCCTGCTCTAACCATTTTTCTAAGAAGAGTATGAGCTCTGTACTTAGGATCTTTAAATTCATCATAAAGAACGTCCATTATAGCAAGTACTACATCTAATCCAACCAAGTCTCCTAATTCAAGAGGTCCCATTGGGTGGTTGGCGCCAAGTTTCATTGCATTGTCGATATCCTCAACACTTGCAACTCCCTCAGCATAAATTCCAATACCTTCATTGATCATCGGAATTAAAATTCTATTTACTACAAATCCCGGAGCTTCAGCAACTTCAACAGGAGTCTTTCCAATTTCATTTGAAAGGTCAATTATAGTTTTCTTTACAGCTTCATCAGTGAGTTGTCCTGATATGACTTCTATAAGCTTCATTGCAGGAACCGGATTGAAGAAATGCATTCCAATTACTTTATCAGGTCTTGATGTAGCAGCCCCTATGTCAGTAATTGAAAGAGAAGAAGTATTTGATGCAAGAATTGTAGATTCTTTGCAAACTTGATCAAGTTCTTTAAAAATTGCTTTTTTAATAGTAGGATTTTCAGTTGCAGCTTCAATAATTAAATCTGCATTTTTAATGTCATCTATAGAATCTGAAACAGATAAATTTTTAAGAGCTTTAACCATTTCATCTTGAGTCATCTTACCCTTAGATACATTCTTTTCATAACCTTTTTTTATTCTTTCTTGAGCTGTTTTTAAAGCTTCCGGTGCTATATCTCTTACAACAACTTCATGCTTTGGAGCCAAAACTTGAGCTATTCCAGAGCCCATAGTGCCTGATCCTATTACTGCTATCTTCATCTTTTCCTCCTCATTTATTTTGAAATTCCGGCTTTCTCTTTTCAAGGAAAGCTTTCATACCCTCTTTTTGGTCCTCAGTTGCAAAACATAGACCAAAAAGTGATTTTTCTATATTCATAGAAGTATCTATATCAACCTGCATACCTGTATTCATTGACTCTTTACAGTTTCTAATGGCAATTTTAGAATTTTTAGTTATCTTTTTAGCTATTTCATAAGCCTTATCCATCAATTCTTCAGGCTCAACAACATGAGCCACAAGTCCTATTTCATAAGCTCTTTCAGCCTTAATAGGTTCAGCTGTAAAAATTAATTCCTTGGCTTTAGAAAGCCCTACAGTACGTGCAAGTCTTTGAGTCCCCCCAAATCCCGGAGTAATTCCAAGTCCTACTTCCGGTTGTCCAATTAAAGCCTTAGTTGATGCAACTCTTATATCACATGAAAGAGCTAACTCACATCCACCACCTAGGGCAAACCCATTTATAGCTGCAATTACAGGTATCTTTAACTTTTCTAACTTTAAGAATACATCCATCCCTCTTTTAGCAAACTCACTTGCTTCAGCTGCATTTAAAGTAGCCATTTCAGAAATATCCGCGCCCGCTACAAATGCTTTTCCAGCTCCAGTTATAACTACAACATCTATATCCGTTGATAACTCAATTTCAGTAATACATTGATCAAGTTCATTGATAACTTCAGTATTAAGTGCATTCAAACTCTTTTCTCTATTTATAGTAAGAGTTAAAATATTATCATTATTTTCAAGTTTTAAAAATTTGTAATCCATTATATCATTTAGCCTCTTTCAACTGTAAGTGCAGTTCCTTGTCCCCCACCTATACATAGAGTCGCTAAGCCTTTCTTAGCATCTCTCTTCTTCATTTCGAAAAGTAAAGTGGTTAAAATCCTTGCACCACTAGCTCCTATTGGGTGTCCAATAGCGATAGCTCCACCATTCACATTTACCTTTTCCATATCAAAGCCGAGTTCTTTAGCTACAGCTCCAGCTTGTGCAGCAAATGCTTCATTAGATTCAATTAAATCAAGATCTTCAACACTCCATCCAGCTTTATCAAGCGCTTTAGTTGATGATGGGATCGGCCCAGTACCCATAATTTGAGGGTCCACGCCAGCTGATGCATAAGATACAACTGTTGCAAGAGGTTCAACACCAAGTTCTTTAGCTTTTTCTTCAGACATAACAACCATAAAAGCAGCACCATCATTTATGCCGGAAGCATTCCCCGCTGTTACTGTACCGCCTTCTTTCTTAAATGCAGTCTTTAACTTAGAAAGGGTTTCTTCATTTACGCCATCTTTAATATATTCATCTTTATCGACAATAGTCACATTACCTTTTCTATCCTTTATTTCAACAGGAACTATTTCATCAGCAAATCTACCATCTCTACGAGCAACTTCAGCTCTATTTTGAGAAACAGCTGCGATGTGATCTTGTTGTTCTCTTGTAATACCAAATTTTTCAGATACATTCTCAGCAGTTATGCCCATGTGGTAATTGTTAAAAGCATCCCAAAGACCGTCTTTAATCATAACATCGACCATCTTTCCATCTCCCATTCTAGCTCCCCATCTCGCATTAGTAAGAACATAAGGTGCCATTGACATGCTTTCAGTACCACCGGCAAGAATTATTTCAGCATCCCCAGCTTTTATAATTTGTGCCGCTAAAGAGATAGCTCTTAAACCTGAACCACAAACCTTGTTTATAGTTAATGAAGGAACTTCCTTAGGTACTCCAGCTGCCATTGATACTTGTCTTGCAACATTTTGTCCAAGACCAGCTTGAAGAACATTGCCAACTATTACTTCATCAATTTTTGCAGGATCTACTCCAGCTCTCCTAATAGCTTCTTTAGCCGCAACCTTACCAAGTTCTATGGCTGTAACATTTTTAAAAGCTCCACCAAACGAACCTACAGGCGTTCTAGCCGCACTTGCAATAACTACTTTTGTCATAAATTTTCCTCCTAAAATTAAATCCTATAAGCCTTTAAGCCAATTAATTTATTTGCATTTTTACTTCATACTTTTTTATTAGAATACATTAATCCCCTGATTAGAATCTCCTAAAAATTCTTGAAATTATACATCCTAAAATTAACTTTAAAACAATTAAATACTATCTTAAAGTATGTACAAACATAATATACACTTTTAGCACTTAGAATATACTTTATGCTTTAAAATGATATCTATACTTATCAAATTAAAATTAAACCCATAGTACTAATCCATACTAATATACCCATTAGAAAACTCTAATCAACATCAAATGAGATAAAACCATATCTCATATTGTGGAATACGATCGAAAGTTTTCCATTAAAAATTTTAACATATTCTCCATTAAAAAACACCCTTTATTATCAACTTATGTTTTTAAAAAATCTCAGAACAAAAATTTATATCCTATGATTTTAAAAATTTTATTTA
>NZ_JAXDSS010000134.1:0-6589 GCF_034090345.1 Peptoniphilus sp.
CAGATAAAACTAGGTATAGCAGTGAACATATTCAAAATGTCATTAGAATTAATAATAGTTATTTGAGGGAGGTTGGATATATGAATGACAAGAGTAATGGAAAATATTTATATTTTTCCAGGTTATCAGGAGAGAAATTAAGAGATTCATATAAAAAAATGAATGCTGTAGAAAAGTTGAACGGAATAGCATATAGAATGTTGAATGCACTAAAAACTTCTAATAAACATGCATTCATGGATACTTTGATTAAGGCGAGTATGTATGCAAACGAAGAAATAGATGATGTATTTTCAAATACTATGGAAGATGATTTGAAGTTTAAAAATGCAGGATATTCATTTATAGCGGGGATGTTAGGAAAACAAAATAATTCAAAGAACGATTCTGAAGATAATGGAGGAGAAATATGAATAATCAATTAAATCCTAAGGGATTAACTTTAACTATCATTTTTGAAGCTGAAAGTGCGAATTATGGCGAATCTGTAGGTAATGTGGCTTCACTTAAAAAAGTAGCAAGAAATAAAGGCGAGCAGTTTACTTATATTTCAAGACAAGCGCTTAGATACAATATTGTAGAACAATTGTCCGAACCATTAGCCGAGGTTAATGCAGAAGGAAAGGGAGACAAGAAAGTTATTCAATTTTCTAAAGATGCTACTATAGATAAATATCCAGAAATAGATTTCTTCGGCTATTTGAAAACAGAAGCCAAATCAAGTGGAAAGAAGAGGTCAGCGAAAGTTAGATTATCAAATGCAATTTCATTAGAGACATTTAAGGGAGATTTAGATTTTTTAACTAATAAGGGGCTGGCAGATAGACTATCTGAAAATATGAATATTGCTCAAGCGGAAATACACAAGTCATTGTATAGATACACTATAACAGCTGATTTAGACCAAATAGGCATAGATGAAGTTTATAACATTGAGATAGAAAATACTGAAAAAGCAAGAAGAGTTGGTAAGTTACTAGACACAGTTGCTTTATTATATAGAGATATAAGAGGTAGAAGAGAAGATTTAAAACCTTTATTTGTTATAGGTGGTGTTTATGATATTAAAAATCCATTTTTCAGCAGTGTTGTAGAAGTGAATGATGGGAAGATTGAAGTAGAGGCTATAACAGATTTACTTTATGGAAATATAAAAGACCAAACACATTGCGCAATTGTGAAAGGAAAGTTTATTAATGAAAATGAAGTCATTGAAAAGTTAAATGCTGTTAAGATGCCTGAATTTTTCTCAGCTATAAAAGAAGAGGTGAAGGATTATTATGAGAGCCATTAAGATGGTGGCTCTTCAAGATCTGGTGAACTATAGAAAACCAATGAGTTTCCAAATTAAAGAAAGTTATCCTTTGCCACCTTATTCTACAATTATAGGAATGGTCCATAACTTGTGTAAATATGAATCGTATATTCCAATGAAAGTAAGTGTTCAAGGGAAATATGTATCTAAGACAAATGATTTATATACAAGATATGAATTTAACAATGGGACCAAATTTGAGAAAGGAAGACACCATATTAATGTTGATGGGTACGGTGTAGCACAAGGGATTTCTACAGTTGAACTTTTATCTCAAATGGAGCTAATTATTCATATAGTGCCGGAAGATCAAGAAAGAGTACAAGAAATTTATAGTTCTTTAAAAACTCCTTGGGAATATCCATCTTTAGGGAGAAGGGAAGATTTATTAAATATCAAATCTGTTGAGATAGTGGATATAGTAGAGAGAGAGTTGGAACGAGAAGAATATTTAGGAGAAAATTATTACGCTTATGTGCCACTTAAGTATATACATTTCAATGGCGAAAATTACGAAGAGAGTGTATATACTTTTCTTGACAATATATTAATTGAAGATTCAGCTTTTAGTACTTTTCAGAGTGGAACTAAAATGTTGATTAATAAAGATTATTTTTTAGAAAACTATGGAAATAGTAAGAATATAAAAAATATAAGATTGTGGAATAAAGTTGAAGTTATATATACTTCAAAAATTATAGCGACAAGCGAAGGTAGCAAATGCGAAGATAGTACTGGACAATTTGTATTTTTAGCTTAAGGAGTAAATTATGAAAAAGCAATTTTTGGCAAAGTCTAATCCAATAGAAACAATTCAAGAGCATACGGACAATTTGTTAATACAATTAGCGAAGTTAAAGGAGATATATCCCAATATAAATGTAGATTGGACTTTGCTTGAGATTGCATGCATTTATCATGATTTAGGTAAAATGAATAGTGCTTTTCAAAGCAGGATAAATAAAAATAGTAAATTTAAAAATATAGATAGTGAAATTCCTCATGGAATTTTGAGCGCATGCTTTTTAGACGTTGAGGAATTAAAACAAAAATATTCTCATTACGATAATGTAAAAGAAAAAATATGTATCTTATATTCTGCTATTTATTTTCACCATCATAGAAATACTATTAAGAAAGTAGAAAAAGAGAGTATACAAAAAGCTTGTAGCCTTTTGGAAGAATACAGAGATGATTTTGTATATGATAAATTTAAATTTCCACGAAAAATAGTTTTAAATAGCAATTATATACAGCTGTCTAAAATAACTGAAAAAGAAGATTTATATCATGAATATATACTTCTAAAAGGATTGTTAAATAAAATTGACTACGCAGCTAGTGCATACATAGATTCATCACAAAGATATTTAGATGTAGATAGAAAAAATGACTTTCTTGAAATGGCACTATCAAATTTTATGAATAAATTATCTGTTAAGTTGAAGAAAATAGGTAAAGATGCTCCCGACTGGAATGAACTTCAAAGATATATGATGAATAATCAAGATAAAAATTTGGTTATAATAGCTCAAACGGGAATGGGAAAAACTGAAGCAGGACTTTGGTGGTTAGGTAATAATAAAGGGTTCTTCACATTGCCAATTAGAACAGCTATAAATGCAATATATAATCGTATAAAAGATGATTTATTGGATGGTGAAAATTTTGACGAAAAAGTAGGAGTACTACATTCTGGGACAAAGAGTATATATTTAGAGGAATTAGATAGTGGTAAAATAAATAATTTAGATGAATATTTTTCAAGCACAAAGCAACTTTCATTACCGCTAACAATTTGTACATTGGACCAACTGTTTACTTTTGTATTTTTACATAGGAATTTTGAATCTAAGTTGGCAACGCTATCTTATTCAAAAATTATAATTGATGAAATTCAAATGTACAGTGCTGACTTAGTTGGTTATTTAATACGTGGTTTAAAGATGATTCAAGATGTTGGTGGAAAATATGCAATACTTACAGCTACATTTCCTGGGTTTTTAAAGAAACTAATGAAAAGAGAAAGACTCAAATTTGATATGCCAGATAAAGCTTTTGTAAATGACAGAATAAGACATAGCGTATCTGTAGTAAGAGAGCAGTTATCTGCCAATGATGTTATTGAAAAATATACAGACAATAGAGTTTTGGTAATCTGCAACACTGTAAAAAAATGTCAAGAGATGTACCAAGATTTGCAAAAACTTATAGCAGAAAATGAATTAGGTATTAAATTAAATATGCTGCATGGAAAGTACATTAAAATGCATAAAGAAAAGAAGTCTAAAGAAATAATTGACTTTGGCAAACTTTTTGACGATGAAGGTAATCCAAACAAGAAGAAGGGAATATGGATAACATCTTCAATTGCGGAAGCATCATTAGATATAGATTTTGATGTATTAATTACTGAATTATCCGAAATATCAAGTCTTTTACAAAGGTTTGGTAGGTGTTATAGAAATAGAGAATGGATAGGAGAGGGATATAACTGTTATGTATATGATGGAGGAGATAGGACTACTTCAGGTATAGGAAGTATTATTGATAGAGATTTATTTGATTTATCAAAAAAATATATTAGAGAATTTTTTGAAAATAATCCAAGTGAATTGAGAGAATTAGACAAGATGAAATTAGTTGAAGAAACTCTTTCATCAGAAAATGTTAAAGAAACAAAGTACTATAAAGAGATTGAAAAGACAATTGAATACACAAAAAATTTGTTTCATGCAGAGTTTTCCAAAGAAGAAGCGCAAAAACTATTTAGAAATATTATGTCAGAAACTATAATGCCTAGACCAGTCTATGAAAATAATTTGAGAGATATCAATGAAATATTAAATATAATTAAATCAAACGAATATACTCAATATGATAAGTTAAGGGCAAGGGAAAAACTTATGGGATATACGTTAGATATAGAATCAAGAGCGTTGATTAACATGGACTATTGTGAGATTGAAATAAGCAAGTATCAAAAACTTAAAGTAGTGGACTGCGATTATGATTATGAATTGGGGTTTAGAAGAAAAGAAAAAGAAAAGAGCGAAAATTTATATGATAATTTCTTTTAGAGGTGTTTTTAATGAAAAAAGTCACGGGTTTGATGGTGTATTATTATCATGTTTGTAAAAGAAAGTTATGGTATTTTGCTCATGATTTAAATATGGAGCATAACAGTGAAATTGTTGGGATGGGGAAACTACTTGATGAAACATCGTATATTAGGGAGACGAAACATATATTGATAGATGAATCTATAAACGTAGATTTTATACAAGATTGGAAAATTGTCCATGAAGTAAAAAAATCAAAAATAGTAGAAGAAGCTTCAATTTGGCAAACAAAATACTATATGATGATTTTAAAAGATAATGGACTAGATGTTGAGAAAGGTATTATTGATTTTCCGCTATTAAGAAGTAGGGAGATAGTAGAATTAAAAGAAGAAGATATAACATATTTGAGAGAAGTAATTGAAAAAATAAGAAGTATAATTAACTGTAAAGAAGTACCTAATTTAGTTGAGAAAAAGATATGTAAAAAATGTTCATATTATGAGTATTGCTATATATGAGGTGATAAGATGCAAAGCGATTACTATATTTTTCAAAATGGTGAAATAAAGAGAAAAGACAATACTATTACAATAATAACTGAAGAAAATGTAAAGAAAGACATACCTATTGAGGTAGTATCCAATTTATACATATTTGGAGAAGAAACTCTTAATACAAAATTTCTAACCTATGTTTCAAATTATAATATTGCAATTCACTTTTTTAATTATTATGGATTTTACTCGGGGTCATTTATACCGAGAAATAAAAATGTGAGTGGATATACATTGGTAAGGCAAGTTGAACATTTTATCAATCCGGATTGTAGGTTAAAACTTGCTCAAGAATTTATAGAAGCAGGGACATATAATATTTATAGAAATTTAAGATATTACAGACAAAGAGGAATTGATTTAGATGATGAAATTTCTGAAATTAAGTTTTTACGTGCCAAAATAGGTGGAGTTAAAGCTGTAGAAGAGTTGATGGGAGTAGAAGGAAACATCCGTAAAAATTATTATGGATCATGGAATAAAATTGTTAAGCAAGAAATTAATTTTGAAAAGAGAGTTAAAAGACCGCCCGATAACATGATTAATTCTTTAATATCTTTCATAAATACATTGATATATACAAGTGTACTATCAGAAATATATAAAACACAATTGAATCCAACGGTAAGTTACTTACATGTCCCAGGAGAAAAAAGATATTCTCTTTCACTCGATATATCTGAAATTTTTAAACCTCTTATTGCAGATAGAATGATTTTTTACTTATTGAATAAAAATATTATTACAGAAAGCGACTTTGCAGAAGAATCAAATTTTTTATATTTAAAGGAAAATGCTAGATTAAAAATTGTCAAAGAGTATGACGAACGACTTAAAAAGACAATAAAACATAAAGATTTGAATAAAAGTGTATCTTATAGATATTTAATGAGATTAGAAGCTTATAAACTCATTAAACACTTTACTGGAGAAAAAGAATATAAAGGATTTAAAATATGGTGGTAATATGTATATGATTTTAGTTTATGACATTATATTAGATGAAGATGGAGCCAAAGTATCTAGGAATGTTTTTAAAACATGCAAAAAGTATCTCACACATATTCAAAAGTCTGTATTTGAAGGTGAGTTAAGTGAGTTACAATATGCTAAGTTACAGAGAGAAATTTCAAAATACGCAAGGAAAGATAGAGACTCTATAATAGTTTTTCACAGCAATAATTCAAAATGGTTAAAGAAAGATTTCTTAGGGCTTGTATACGATGCGACTTCTAACTTTATTTAGTATGTCGATGTGAAATTATGTTATAATAATGTTGTATCGACATTTAGATTAAAACGGCTTATTTTAATAGATCATAATTGCAGATTGAAATTAATTTAAGCAAAAATTGAATGAATTTTTTTCTAAATTAATTCATCGACAAAATGTTGGTATTAAAACGGCTTGGGATGAAGCATGAAATTAGACCTGTATTAATAGAATCAAACTGAAATGTAAACAAAGAGTCAAAAACAAAGCTAGGAGATATATTTCGATGTATTAATAGAATCAAACTGAAATGTAAACGCACATTATAAATTATGGGCAGAAGAAGTTGACGGTGGTATTAATAGAATCAAACTGAAATGTAAACGCTTCTAAAGAATATAAAGAAGATACAAGTAACAATGTATTAATAGAATCAAACTGG
>NZ_JAXDSS010000096.1:0-15089 GCF_034090345.1 Peptoniphilus sp.
AAGACTGAAAGTTTTGAGGACTATGCAAGGCTGATAACCGGAGCTAAGAGATATAAAAGTGTAAAAAATGCCGGAAGTTATGAAGAAGCTTGTAGAGCACTACAAAAGTCAGGGTATGCAACAGACCCAAGTTATGCCGAGAAAATTATTTCAATAATAGAAAGATATGAATTATACAATTTAGATTAAAATAGAAACTCCAACATTGATATTTTCAAGTAACTTAGATAATATCAGCGTTGGAGTTTTTTTCTAATCATTTTATAAAGTGCAATTACTAATTTAATTATAATACTATAGAAAAAGAATTTTATGGTTTCAGTTTTACCAACAGTTTTAATTAAAATATCTTCTTTTGAAACATGAATTAATTTGACTAAAAATTGTTCGGTTGCGACAGTACCAATTAAAGATTTATCTTTAGTGATAAATTGTGAGCTCAATTTATATTTATTAAAAACATTGCTTTTTAGATAGTTTAAAAATAGTACGTTGCCATTTTTTCTGTAGACATAAATGGTTGTATTACCAGATTTCTTAGTTAATTCACTTTGATATGAATTAAAATTATTTTGAGCAATAATTTTCTTGTTACTATCTTCGATACTTTTAATAGGATAAAGATTTACCCCATCTATGACTAAATATAGCAAAATTATCACAATCAAATATAAAAGAATTTTTTTAAAGAGAGTATGATTTATTTCCAATTTGTTCACCCTCTTTAGAATATAACAAATTGAATAAATTAGTAAAGATTAATTTTATTCAAAAAGTTAATCTCTTCTCCACATCATAAGACGCTCTAAAAGTTCTTCATTTTCAGATAATCCATAGTCTTCCAATAGTTCATCAGATGAGTAGTCCAATTTTTTAGATGGGACATCATCAGTTCTAAATCTTTCTGTTTTATCTTCGGCAACTTTGTTTTTATTTTCAATTGTCTCTATAGATTTTTCAAAAAATGTCTGAGCTGGCTCATAGTCTTCATAAGATTCACCCAATCTTTTAACAAAAGAGTAGACTAAACTCAAATCTTCTTCATCAAAATTTCTAATTATTTTATTTATAGTAAGTCTTAAATCATCCATAGTTCACCTCAAAAAATTTAAAATACAAAAGTGGAATAAGATATTGCCACTTCGGTTTGAAATCAATCCATTTAAAAGATTAATGTTTACTTTTTCATTACAATGGTTTAATATTATTCCAAAGTAGAAACCGATAGGGTTCTATTATATAGAGTTTTAGAAAATAAAACTTGGCATAGAATTTGCTAATATATTTAGTGAGAACATGGGAGGAGTCATGCAGATAAAAAGAGTTAAAATAATATTTAACATTAATCGACCGCATTTGACTTTCGATATCCTAAAAATCTTACAAATTCATGATGTATCGATTCTTTCAATGGAAGTCTATAGTAATGTAATTTATCTGAAACTACCGGATATGTCAAATAAAGTTTATGAGGCAGTGTATTCGGAGTGGGAAAACGTCTATGGATTTGACCACATTGAAGAAATTGATGTAATGAGTTTTGAAGAAAAAGATATTGAAATGAAGTCGGTTCTCAATTTGATTACAGAAGGGGTGATGTTGCTCAGTAAAAAAGGGACTATCGAATATGCAAATAAGTTTGCAAGAGAGTATTTTATAAATATTGAAGATGGAGAAAAGATAACATCCTATATTTCAGAAAAAGAAGTTGAAGAGCTTATAAATAAAGCTGATAAAAATATAAAAAATAAAATTTGTAAAATAAACGGAAGAAATTTTTTATTAAACGTGGATAAATTATTTTCTGAAGAAAATATTTTTAGTGGTTATTTGGTCGCTTTAAGAGAATTTGGAGAGCTTAATTTTTCAACCAAGAGTTACATAACTTTTGAGGATATAGTTGGCAAATCAGCTAATTTATTAAATGCCGTTGAAATGGCAAAGTTATTCTCTGATTCCGACACGAGTATTTTACTTTTGGGAGAGAGTGGTACAGGCAAGGAGATGTTTGCAAGGGCTATTCACTCTTATTCAAGACCAAATGAAAAATTTATGGGCATAAACTGTGCTGCAATTCCTGAGGAACTTTTGGAGTCAGAGTTATTCGGCTATGAAGCTGGTGCTTTTACCGGAGCTAAATCAGCCGGTAGAATGGGAATCTTCGAAGCGTGTAGTGGAGGAACGGTTTTTTTAGATGAGATAGGAGAATTAAATTATCATCTTCAAGCGAAACTTTTAAGAGTTATCCAAGAGAGAAAAGTAAGACGTCTTGGGTCAAATAGAGAAATAGATTTGAATATAAGGATAGTATCAGCAACGAATAGGGACCTTATAAAACTTATCGAAGAAGGTAAGTTTCGTTTAGACTTGTTCTACAGGCTAAATACTTTTTCTGTAGAAATACCGCCATTGAGAAATAGAATGGAAGACTTGGATATTTTAATAAGTTATTTTCTAGAGAGAATGAGTAAAAGATACGGCAGAAGCTCAATAGTGTTTACTGATTCTGCAAAAGATATGCTAAAAAAATATTCTTGGCCGGGAAATATACGAGAGCTTCAAAATGTTTTAGAGAGAGCTGTTGTTTTGTCAAATAACCAAGAGATTTTGCCTAGGCACATCAAATTTGACCACGAAGAAGTATTTGTGGAACAAGACGGAAAGAGTTTGAGAGAAGCTGTAGAAAATTTCGAAAAGCAATATATAAAAAGCGTCCTTAGAAATTCAAATTCTATAAGAAGTGCGGCTAAAAAATTAAACACGACTCACACTCTATTGCTTAATAGAATTAAAAAATATTCATTAGACAAAATGTAGGAGGTTTAGAGTATGGAAAAGAAAAAACCTAGTTTTATAGCATTGATACCATTTCTACTATTTATAGTTTCCTATTTGGGAATAGGAATGAGTTTGGTTTTTAATGGAGATGCAATGGGATTTTATGGATTTAAAACGCCAATAGCAGTAATAATAGGTATAATAGCGGCATTTTTAATAATAAAAGGGAAAACTGATGAAAAGTTTGATGTCTTTATAAAAGGTTGTGGAGACGAAAACATAATCATAATGTGCATAATCTATATACTTGCAGGGGCATTCTCCACTGTTTCAAAACAAATGGGCGGTGTCGATGCAACAGTAAATCTTGGACTATCAGTTATTCCTCCGGGACTTATCACAGTTGGTATATTTGTAATAGCTTGTTTTATATCAATTTCTACAGGAACATCAGTTGGAACAATAGTTGCACTTGGACCTATAGCAGTAGGATTTGCTGAAAAGACAACAATTTCAATGCCACTTATAATTGCAACGTTGATAGGTGGAGCTATGTTTGGAGATAACTTATCTGTAATTTCAGATACCACAATTGCAGCCACAAGAACTCAAGGCGTTGCAATGAGAGATAAATTCAGAGCCAACTTGGCGATGGCAGTTCCTGCAATGATTGTCACTGTAGTTTTATTAGTTATTTTTGGAAGACCGGAAGTTGCGCCGGCGAAGGCGGTTTATGATTTTGAATTTATAAAAGTTATTCCATATATATTTGTGCTAGTTGCATCTATAACGGGAATGAATGTTTTTGTAGTTCTTGTACTAGGGATTGTATTATCAGGTGTAATAGGTCTTTCAACTGAAGCATTTGGTTTATTAGAGTATTCAAATTTTGTATATGATGGTTTTGCGGGAATGTTTGAAATATTCCTATTGTCAATGTTAACCGGTGGACTTGCAGGTCTTGTTAGCTATGGAGGTGGAATAGACTGGTTACTACTTAAAATTAAGAGTTTTATAAAGAGCAGAAGATCAGCAGAAGTTGGTATCGCACTTATAACTTCATTGACAGATATGGCAACAGCAAATAATACAGTTGCGATAATAATCGATGGACCAATAGTTAGGAATATAGTTGAAGAATATAAAGTTGATCCAAGAAGGTCAGCATCTTTGTTAGATAGTTTTGGAGCTATTATGCAAGGCTTCATCCCTTACGGGGCTCAAGTGTTAATGGCAGTAAAGTTCACAGAAGGCAAAGTGTCACCATTTGATATTATGCCATTCTTATGGTATCAGTTTGCACTTACATTCTTTGTAATACTTTCAATTTTCATTCCATTTGCAGATGGTTTTATAAAGAAACATCCTTGGGATTTTGGAAAGTGGCAGCCTAAAGAAATGTAAGCTGGTTTAAATAAACAGGGGGTAAAAAATGAGTAATATTGGTTTTTCTACGAGAGCAATTCACGAAGGAAGTGACACAAATAAATATGGTGCATTGGCTACACCTATTTATCAAACATCAACATTTGTATTTGATTCAGCAGAACAAGGTGGAAAGAGATTTGCACTTGAAGAAGAAGGTTATATATATTCAAGACTTGGCAATCCGACTACAACAGTAATAGAAAAAAAATTAGCTAATCTTGAAGGAGCGGAAGCAGCAGTTGCAACTTCATCAGGAATGGGAGCCATTTCATCTGTATTTTGGTCTCAATTAAAAGCTGGAGACCATGTTGTAGCGGCAAAGACACTATATGGATGTACATTTGCACTATTAAATCATGGACTTTCTAAATTTGGTATAGAAGTTGATTTCGTAGATACAAGAGATGTAAAAAATATTGAAAATGCCATGAGAGAAAACACTAAGATAGTATATATAGAAACACCGGCAAACCCAAATATGTACTTAACAGACATAGAAGCAGCTGCAAAGGTAGCACATTCTGTTGAAGGATGTATATTGGTAGTTGACAACACCTATTGTACTCCTTACATTCAAAGACCAATTGAATTGGGAGCAGATGTAGTAGTTCACTCAGCAACTAAATATTTAAATGGACATGGAGATGTAGTTGCAGGATTTGCAGTTGGCTCAAAAGAAATAATAGATGCTGTTAGATTTGTGGGTATAAAAGATTGTACAGGCTCAGTAATAGGGCCTTTTGAAGCATATTTACTTGGAAGAGGAATGAAGACTTTGGCGGTTAGAATGAAACAACACTGTGCAAATGCTGTTGAAGTTGCAAAATTCTTGGAAGCACATCCGGCGGTTGAAAAAATTGCTTATCCGGGGCTTGAATCATTCCCACAATATGAATTGGCTAAAAAACAAATGAGACTTCCGGGTGCAATGATATCTTTTGAAGTAAAAGGTGGCAAAGAAGCAGGAATAAAACTTATGAATAATGTTAAACTGTGTACACTTGCAGTAAGTCTTGGAGATTGTGAAACACTTATTCAACATCCGGCATCGATGACTCACTCTCCATACACACCTGAAGAGAGAAAAGCATCTGACATAGCAGAAGGTTTAGTTAGGCTTTCAGTAGGACTTGAAGATGCAGAGGACATAATTACAGATCTTAAAGCGGCATTGGATCAATTATTATAATTTATAAAGTAGGAGGATTTATGAAAGTAGCAGTTTTTGCAGGAACAAAAGGAGATACAAGAGAAGGAGTGAAAATTTTAAATAAATTTGGCATTTCTACAATTGAATACCCTTTTTCAAACACACCTGAAGAACAGACAAGGATGCAATATTTTTCGAGAGAAGAATTGAATAAAATGTTTGAAAAAAATGTTCAACAGGCAAAAACTTTAGGAGCAGAGAAAATTTTTGTATATTGTAATTCACTAAGTCTATCTGTGGATTATCAAGAAATTGGAAAACGTGAGAAGATAGAAATTATTACTCCGCTTGAAACTTACAAAAATTTGAAAGATGTTAAGAATCTTGCGATAATAGCTGCTAATGGATTTTCAGCTTATTCTCTAGATAGATTAGTTACTGAAAACAATGTCATAAATTCTTCGATATGTATTGGCAATATGCCATTTGTAGCAAAAATAGAAGCAGAGGACGACGATATTTTAAGTGCTTTAAATATACAAGGGTTTTTAAATTATATAGAGGGAATAAACGGAGAATATGGGATTGATACTCTCTTGATAGGATGTACACATTTCTCAAAACTAGCAGATGAGATAAAATCTATGACGAAATTAAATGTTGTCGATCCTACAGAAAATATGATAAAAGAGCTCATGAGTTAACTCGTGAGTTCTTTTAAAGAATGTAAGAGTTAAGAAAAATGAGTGCTAATTTATATTGTATGAACTATAAATTAGCAATTGTAAATCTATACAAAATAAATAAGTTTGTTCAATATAGATAATAGATATATAATACAGGAGTTAAGAAGTATTTTTTACATAACTAACAGGGGGAAAATTAAATGAAAAAAATGACGACAATGAATGGGAACACAGCTGCGGCATATGTTGCATATGCATTTTCCGAAGTTGCTCCTATTTATCCTATCACACCGTCAAGTGATATGTCAGAGTTAATAGATGCGTGGGCTGCTAACGGCAAAGAGAACATTTTTGGGGAACAAGTTCAAGTTTCAGAACTTCAATCAGAAGGTGGAGCTGCCGGAGCAATGCACGGAGCGTTATCAGCTGGAGCTTTAGCTACATCTTTTACATCATCACAAGGACTTTTACTCATGATTCCAAATATGTACAAGATGAGTGGGGAACTTTTACCGGGAGTTCTACACGTTGCAGCTCGTGCTCTTTCAACACATGCGCTTTCTATATTTGGGGACCATCAAGACGTAATGGCGGCAAGACAAACCGGGTTTAATATGATAGCGTCTTCGTCAGTGCAGGAAATATTGGACTTAGGTGCAGTATCTCACCTTGCATCAATAAACTCTCACATACCTACTATGCACTTCTTTGATGGATTTAGAACTTCGCATGAAATTCAAAAAGTAGAAGCGGTAGATTACGAAGACTACAAAAAGCTGGTAGATTTTGAGGCAATAAATGAATTTAGATTAAAGTCTATGAATCCAAACAGACCATACACAAAAGGTACAGCTCAAAACTCAGATGTATATTTCCAAGCAGCTGAGAGTACAAACAAAATGTATGAAGATGTAGTAGAGACAATAGTTCACTACATGGATAAGATGGGCGAAATAACAGGTAGAAAATATAGACCATTCGATTACTACGGAGCAGAAGATGCAGAGAGAGTTATCATAGCAATGGGTTCTGTAAATGAAACTATAGAAGAAACTGTAGATTACTTAAATAAAAACGGAGAAAAAGTAGGTCTTATAAAAGTTAGATTGTATAGACCATTCTCTAAAAAATATCTTTTAGACGTAGTTCCAAAGACAGTTAAGAAGATAGCAGTTCTAGATAGAACTAAGGAAAAGGGAGCTCCTTATGAACCGCTACACCTTGATGTACTAAGTGCATTTGTCGGAGAAGAAAATGTGCCAATCATAGTTGGGGGAAGATATGGTTTAGCTTCTAAGAACACAACACCTTCACATATAAAGAGCGTGTATGACAACTTGGTAGAAGAAAAACCAAAGGACAAGTTCACAATTTCAATAAATGATGATGTTACACATAAATCTCTTGAAGTTAAAGAAGAAATTCAAACAGAACCTGAAGATATAATTAAGTGTAAATTTTGGGGATTTGGCTCAGATGGTACAGTTGGTGCAAATAAATCAGCTATAAAGATAATAGGTGATGAAACAGAAATGTATGCACAAGCATATTTTGCATATGACTCTAAAAAATCAGGCGGGGTTACAATTTCTCACTTGAGATTTGGAAACAGACCAATACGTTCAACATACTTGATTACAAAACCTGACTTTATATCTTGCTCAAAACAATCTTATGTATACAACTATGATTTGTTAGAAGGGATCAAAGACGGTGGAAAATTTTTACTAAATACACTTTGGACAGAAGAGGAGTTAAAACAAAACTTACCTCTTCAAATGAAGAAGACTTTAGTTGAAAAGAACGTTGAATTCTATACTATAAATGCAACGGGAATAGCTGAAGAAATAGGCCTTGGTTCAAGAACTAATATGATTATGCAATCAGCATTCTTCAAATTAGCAGAAGTATTGCCAATTGAAGAAGCTGTAGATAAATTAAAAGAATCAATAAAGAAAACTTACGGCAAAAAAGGCGACAAGATAGTTCAAATGAACTATGCTGCAGTTGACTCCGGTATAGAAAAATTGCAAAAAATTGAACTTGATTCTTCTTGGTTAGAAGGAGAAGATACAGTTGTAGAAAAAGACTTGCCGGAATATGTAAAGACAATATTAAATCCACTAAATGCTCAAAAGGGAGATGAAACTCCGGTATCAGCATTTATTGGAGTTGAAGAAGGTATAATGCCTACAGGAACTGCAAGATATGAAAAGAGAGCAGTTGCCGTTAATGTACCTCATTGGCACATAGAAAATTGTATACAATGCAACCAATGTTCTTTCGTTTGTCCTCATGCAGTGATCAGACCATTCTTATTAAACAAAGAAGAAGTTGAAGTTAAACCGGAAACTTTTGAAACTCTTGAAGCAAAAGGAAGAGGGCTTGAAGATTTACAATACAGAATTCAAGTTTCAGTGCTTGACTGTACAGGATGTGGAAACTGTGCCGACACTTGTCCGGCAAAAGAAAAAGCTCTTACAATGGAACCATTGGAAACAGAACTTTCACAAGCAGACAATTGGGAATATGCAATGAAAGTTGAACCTAAAGAAGATGTTATGGAAGATAACACAGTAAAAGGCTCACAATTCAAACAACCGCTTCTTGAATTCCACGGAGCTTGTGCAGGATGTGGAGAAACACCATACGCAACTCTTGTAACTCAACTATTCGGAGATAGAATGCTCATAGCAAATGCATCAGGTTGTTCATCAATTTGGGGCGGTTCGTATCCATCAGCAGGATACTGTGCAAATAAACATGGACATGGACCGGCTTGGGCATCATCACTATTCGAAGACAATGCAGAATATGGATATGGTATGGCGCTTGCAGTTAAGAAACTTAGAAATACTATGAAATTACGTATGGAAAGGTATATGGAAGCAAACGGAAGAGAAGAAATCTTCACAGAGTGGATTGAAAATATGAAAGACCCTAAAGTAACTCGTGAATTAGAATCTAAAATCGTAGAGTTTACCAAAGATTCAGACGATGAAAACCTAAAAGAAATATACAAACTTAAAGACTACATTGTAAAACAATCAATTTGGAGCTTTGGTGGAGACGGTTGGGCTTATGATATTGGATACGGCGGACTTGATCACACAATGGCAAGCGGAGAAGACTTTAACATATTGGTATTCGATACGGAAGTTTATTCAAACACAGGTGGTCAATCTTCAAAGTCAACACCAAGAGCTGCAGTGGCAAAATTTGCGGCAGGTGGAAAGAGAGTTAGAAAGAAAGACCTTGGAGCAATGCTTATGACTTATGGTTATGTGTATGTGGCTCAAGTTGCAATGGGTTCAAATATGAATCAATTGATGAAGGCATTAAAAGAAGCGGAAAGCTATGACGGTCCATCAATAGTAATTTGTTACGCACCATGTATAAACCATGGGCTACTAAACGGAATGGGCAAGAGTATAGCGCAAGAAAAACGCGCCGTAGAAGCAGGATATTGGCACTTATATAGATACAATCCTCAATTGATAGCAGAAGGAAAGAATCCATTCACATTGGACTCTAAAGAACCGACAGCATCATTCCAAGAATTCTTGGATTCAGAAGTTAGGTACACTTCACTTAAGAAGACATTCCCTGAAGTGGCAGAACAATTGTATCAAATGGCAGAAGAAGACTCTAAATTTAGATACGCTAAATATAAAAAGTTGGTAGAAAATTAAATAATAAAATGAAACAAGCTGAACACTTAAATTGTGTTCAGCTTGTCTATTATTTCCAGGAAAATTTATAATAACCGGAAGCTTTTTTAAAATTGACTTTAAAAAAATATTTTGTATCAGCTAGCATATATTGGCTGCGTGAAGGATTTAAACTATCCAAAGTAAATAAAACATTCTTTTCAGAATCTAAAATTTCCACACAAACGGCACCTTTTGAAAGATTATTTTCCAAATAAAAATCATATATTCTATTTTGTTCAAATTTTAAAACACGCCTTGTAAAACCGGTACAAAATTTAAATTTGGCATGATGATTGTTATTTGAAAGGCTAAACTTTTCATAAAAGAGTAGAGCAACCTTAGTAGATAAAGAGACAATACCATTATTGTAAAGCACATATAAAATTATCGTTACAGAAAATAAAATTAAGAAGGAAAATACCATAGCTAACTCCTATTGAGTATAAAGTTCAAAATATTTCGCTAGTTATTTGATTGTAAAAATCTAACTAAATTTTTTACGTTAGTAGACGGACTTACGTGGAATCTGTGGATTTCAAGCAAGGTTTCAGGATTATCAGGGTCTAGTTTGCTGAGTTTTGTAGCAAACTTATTTGCACCGACAAAACCATATTTTAATCCCGCATCAACAACCGCTTTTTTTGCAATTTCATTTACCATTGCACCTGGATATGCAATTGCATTTGGAAAAGTTGAAGACATATTGTAAACTACGTCATTGTTCCAAACCAGATCATTTTTTATTTTTGCGTAAAATTCCGCGTCAGTTTCCCCTTCGAGTTTAGAAGAGAGAAAAGTCTTGCCCTTGTTTGCACCATCCAAAAAAGTTCCATCTAAACTATAAGTGTGACTGCCAAAGGCAAATACACCCGATTCAGCCATTTCTATAATTTGCGGGCGAGTTAGAAAATCAGGTCTTTCGAGCTGAGAGCCTACCATGAAGAGAGAAGCTTTAGCACCATATTTTTTTAGTATCGGATATGCATTTTCATAGTTATTTCTGTAACCATCATCAAAAGTTATAAATATAGGATTTTTTGGGAGCTTCATCTCTCCACTCACGAGCTTATCTAAATCATATATAGTTAGAAAAGTAAAATTAGCTTCCTTCAAAGCCTTTATAGTTTCTTCAAACTTGGCATTTGAAATCACATATTCGCTGTTAGTTGGATTTTCATCACTTATTCCATGGTAAGTTATAACGGGAAGAGTTCCATTGCCCACAGTCCTAATTCGAAACCAATATATAAGCCCGAAACCAAGCACAATTAGAATTAAAAATATAGATTTTTTCATAAAGTCCTCCGATTAAAATAATGTTTTGTAAACATTTTATCACAAACCTAAGAAACAATCTTCTATGGTATAATTCAAAAGAGGAGTGAATTATGAAAAAAATACTAACAGGAACTATAATAGAATCAAAATTTCCAAACAAGTCAACAGTTGTGGGAGAAAATTTTGAACTTAAAATAAAGGGCGGAATAAAAGGACAAGTTGTAGAAATTAAAAAAGCAGGACACAGAAAAGGGAAACTGATAAATGTATTAAAATCGGCACCGATTGAAACAGAAAATAATTGTGAACATTTAGAAGTGTGCGGAGGATGTACATATCAAAAGTTCTCATACGAAAATGAAATAGAGTACAAAAGAGAACTTTTAAATAAATTATATAGAGACGAGGGATTTGACTTTGATATAGAAATGGTTCCTTCTCCGGTTCATAAAGACTACAGAAATAAAATGGAGTACACATTTTCAGATGAGTACAAAGACGGTCCATTAGCGCTTGGACTACACATGAAAAATAGATTTTATGAGGTGGTAAACACAACAGACTGCAATATAGTAAGTCAGGACTTCAACACAATAAGAGCTTTTACAAGAGATTATTTTGACGGAGTTTTAAAACCATATCACAAGATGAGACACGTTGGAAATTTAAGACATCTTTTGATTAGAAAATCTACTCTTGGAGAAATATTGGTAAATTTAGTTACGACAAGCGAAGAATTTGATTATACACCATATTTTGAAGAACTATTAAAATTGGAGTTGGATGGGAAAATAGTTGGCATTATACACACTAAAAATGATGCGCTATCAGATGCAATTGTTCCGGAAGTTGTCGAAATTTACTATGGAAGAGACTATATAAATGAAGAAGTTTTGGGATTGAAATTTAAAGTTAGTTTGTACTCGTTCTTCCAAACAAACACAAAATCTGCCGAAGTATTGTACAGCTTGGCAAGAGAAATGCTAGGAAATATGGAAGACAAAGTGTTGCTTGATTTGTATTGTGGAACGGGAACTATAACTCAAATAATGGGACAGGGAACAAAAGAAGCACTTGGAATAGAGATAGTTGAAGAAGCCGTAGAAGCTGCAAGAGAGAACGTAAAATTAAATTTCATGACAAATATAAAATTTATAGCAGATGACGTTTTAAATGCAGTAAAAGATTTGGAATATGTGCCGGATGTAATAGTACTTGACCCGCCAAGAGAAGGGATAAATCCAAAGGCGATAGATAAAATAATAGACTTTTCACCGGAGAAGTTTTTATACATTTCATGTAACCCGGTGACACAGGCGAGAGATTTAAAAAGATTTGTCGAACGCGGATATAAAATAGTTCAAATTAAGGCCCTTGACCAGTTCCCAAGAACTTCGCATGTTGAAGCCCTAGCCCTACTTGTCAAGGAGCGAAGCGACGCTGAGAAGTAGAGGCAGGTCAGCAGACATTTGCACCAAATCAAAGATTTGGGCAAATGGTTGCATCAGACCTACATTGATTCGCTTTCGCTCATCATGTTAGGTCTAGATCATGCCAAGAATCTCCAAGAGAAGCGACCTATTAGGAAGCTTCGATTGGCGGAAATCGACTGCTGAAGCTATAGCGTTGATACAAAAGATGTAAATATAGAAATCCTGCTTATTAATGAGTTTACAATCATTATTGTCGTTTAGTGTAATCATTTCATTGTTAAAGGTGATATAATAACTGCAAACAGATTTTTTAAATATTAATAGAATCTGTACACTATTTAAAAAAGAAGGACATAAAATGAAGAGAATATTTTTTAGAATTTTTTCGGTTGTCATTATTTTACTGGCTTTGGTTTTTATTCTTAGAATATATAATGACCATAAGTATAAAGCTACCGATGCTTTGAAATTTCCTGAATATTATAAGGATGTTACTAATATAAGTTTATATCCTACAGATATTGATGGAGTTGATGTAACTTATGTAGATGAGGGTAGGATGCAAGGCTTTAGATTTTTCTGCCTAAGCAAAAATCACATAAGGGTCTTGTAATTTGTTTTGGAGGCTCTGAGGGGAGTCCAAATTTTGAGACTGCTAAAAGATTGGCTGAAGAGGGATATGAAACCTTTGCACTATTTATGTTTGGAATGAAAAACCAAGAACGAACTCTGAGAAAAATCCCTTTAGAACAATTTGAAGATGTCATCAATTATATAAATAAAAATATAAAAGACAATAAGCCAATAAGTGTTTTAGGAGTGTCAAAAGGTGCAGAATATGCCCTTAATTTGGCTAGCAAATATCATGAAATAGATAATCTGATTTTAATGGCGCCTTCATCTTATAATTTTGCGGGTCTAGATTTTAAAGATTATGGTTCATCATGGACATATAAAGGCAAGGAACTTCCATATATAGATATTAAAAAATCATCATTTAACTCATTTTTAAAAAATATTATTGTTCCAGCCATCACTAAAAGTCCAATTAGCTTTAAAGAAAGTTATAACAGTGCAATAGAAGAAGACTCAACAAGCAAAGAAAAACTAATCCAAATAAAAGATGTTAAGACAAATATATTGATGATTGTAGGCGAGGATGATTTGATGTGGGATAGCCTTACCATGGCAAATAAAATAAAAGAACAGAGCTCTAAAGCAAAGATCTATTCATATAAAGGAGCAGGGCATATATTTGCTGGCAATGGTATTTTAGATTTAGAAAAAATTAGAGTTGCAACAGGTGGAACAGCTCAAAGCAATGAAAAAGCAAAAAGTGAATCAAGAAAAACTATTTATGATTTTTTAAAAGAAAATCATAAATAGAAAATTATATGAAAATCTAAGGACGGTAGAAAATTAAAATCTATCGTCTTTTTAGTACCATAAATAGTGTAAGAAAGAAAGTAATTTCTATCTTGCACTATTTTTGTATAATGAAGAAGTAGTATGACGATCGTCTTTTAGGGTTAAAATATCCGTCAAAAAAACTGTCAGCTACCTCTTCATTATTCAAATTCGGTTAAGCAGGTTGGGCAAAACGTCCGTGTAACGAGCTAAAATGAGTGTAATGGTGCAGGTAGAAACTACAAAATAAAAGAAAGAAGGTAATAAAATGATATCTATAGGAATAGATATAGCAAAAGAAAAGTTTACAGCCTGTGCATTAGAACAAGGTAGCAAAATCATTTGGAATCCTTTTGTTGTTCATCTTAAGAAAACAAAAGTAGAAGAATTTTTAAATAAATTAGATTCATTAAATGAAGAAGTAAAAATAGTCATGGAAGCAACAGGGAAATACCATTTGCCAATTCTCTATGAATTAGAAGACAAAGGATACTTTGTAAGTGTGGTAAATCCTTTAAAAATGAAACAGTTTTGCCGAGTACTTAACTTTAGAAAGCAAAAAATGATAATATAGATGCCATACAAATAGCAGAGTATGGGTTAATGTACTGGAAAGAATTACAAGAATACAAAGTAGATACAGAAAATTTCAGAGTCCTAAAAGAATTAAACAGATCCTATCAGCACTACATGGACTTAAAAATCAACTAAATGAACTTCATAGACCAAACAATAAACCAAACATTTCCAGGAATAAAAAAACTAATACCACATGGATCTAATGATTTTTCAAAAGACAAACTATTAGACTTCTTAGAAATATGGTGGCATAAAAACCTAGTATTAGAAAAATCAGAAGAAAAATTCATAGAAGACTTTAAAAACTGGGCAAAAGAAAAGAGATACCACCCTAATGCTGATAAAGCTAAATCCATATACAAGCTCGCAGAGGAAAGTATCTCGACTCAACCTTCTAATAGCTCATATATAAAGACAAGCATACAAGAAGGAATAGAATTGATAAAACATATAAATAAAATTCTAAATACTATTTTATCACAAATGATAGAAATTTCCGAGCCCTTAGAAGAATATCAAGAAGCAAAGAAATTCTCAGGAATATCAGATAAATTAGCAGTACAAATCACAGCAGAATTTGGAGACTTATCAAAATTTAAAAACAAAAAAAGTTTAATATCCTTTGTAGGAATAGATT
>NZ_JAXDSS010000114.1:0-14431 GCF_034090345.1 Peptoniphilus sp.
ATAAATCTATTGTGAAAAAAATAAAAGAAGTTGTAGTAATGGGCGGAATAACTGAGCCATTATATTTTAATAATAAGGTCATGAATGAACTTAATTTTTCTGTGTGTAGCAGAGCAGCTAAGTGTGTTGTAAACGAATTTGAAAATTTATCTATCTTAACGGGAAATAGTTGTATGGAAGTTGAGTTTACTAAGAGTGAGTTAAAAGAGATTGAAAACATTGGCGAGGTTAAAAATAAATTTGTGTTTGAAAAATTATGTGTTTGGATGGATGAATTTAAAGAAATGTATGATTATGACTCAATAGTGTTGTGGGATGTTATAGCAGCTATATACCTAACAGATTCAAATTTATTTGAAGATAACACAGTATATATTAATTCAAATTTAGAAGATTTAAAAACAGGTAAATTGATATTATCAAATAACAGCTCGGGAAGAAAGATAAATATTCCAAGAGCAAAGATTTCATCGCAAGTAAATAAAAAGCTTATAGAAGTTGTGTTTAAATAAAAATGTAGTATATCCGAGAGCGATTTCGGACACACTACATTTTTTAGTTCATCTACTTTCTAAAAGTAAATTCTCCATTGTCAATGCTTTCGATTATGGCAAGAGATAGTAAGTCATATCCTTCTTCTCTTATGATTTTTCCGCCTTCTTGGAATCCCTTTTCTACAGCTACAGAAACTCCTTCAACTTTAGCTCCGCTTTGCTCAGCAATGGATATCAATCCATTAAGTGCATTACCTTCAGCTAAGAAGTCATCTATTAAAAGTAATTTATCGCCTTCATTTAAAAACTTTTTAGATACTGTAACAGTATATTCTTTATCAGTTGTGAAAGATTGAACCTTTGATTCGTAAACATCGCCACCGATATTTTTTGTCTTTTGTTTTTTAGCAAAAACAACTGGCAAATAGCCGAATTTTTCTGAAACTACAGTAGCTAAAGCTATACCTGAAGCTTCAATTGTCAAAATTTTGTTAATTCCTCTGTCTTTAAAGTGGTTGTAAACTTTTTCACTCAACTCGGATAAAAACTTTATATCAAGTTGGTGGTTTAAAAAAGAATCCACCTTTATGATATTTTCGCCAAGTATGTATCCATCTTTTTCAATTCTGTCTTCTAATAGTTTCATTGAATCCTCCTAAAGTTATATTATTACAGAAAATTTACTATTTTAAAAGAGGTTTAATAACATTTATAATATTTCTGTTATAATAATTTATAGGAGGTAGGTATGTTTAAGGATTTAGTCAATAAGAGAAGAACTATTAGAAAATATACAGATGAACCTTTAAAAGCTGAAGAGATAGAGTGTTTAGTGGCGGCGGGACTAAAAGCGCCAACTGCAAAAAACTTAGACACCGTTGAACTGATAGTTGTAGAAAATAAAGATACATTGTCTGATTTATCTGAGTTTAGAGAAACTGCTGCGGGGCATTTAAAAGGAGCAAGCTGTGGGATAGCAGTCATATCCAATACAGAAATATCTCCTGAACACAACAGACAAGACGCTTGCATTGCGGCAACTTTTATATTGTTACAAGCTGAAGATTTGGATATAGGAGCTTGTTGGGTGAATGTATATAACAAATTTGACAAGAATGGAAAACCTGCCGATGAGAGAATAAGAGAAATACTACACATTCCGGGAAAATATAATGTAGAGTGTGTGATAGCATTGGGATATAAGGCTGAAGAGCCTAGAAATAAAAAGGAAAAGAATTTTAAAGAAGATGTGCATTACGAAAAATATTAAATTAGATAGTTTAGAAATTACAGAAAAGTTTGGAGAAAAACTAGGTAGTTTACTTCAAGCAGGAGATGTAATTTGTTTAAATGGAGAACTTGGAGCGGGAAAGACCACTCTTACAAAGAACATAGCTAAAGGAATGGGGATAGAAGACTATGTGACTTCTCCAACTTTTAGTATAATCAATGAATACTATGGAAAATTGAACTTGTACCATTTTGATACATATCGTCTTGAAGATGTTGAAGAGGTTTCTTACCTTGGATTTGACGAGTATTTTTATGGGGATGGAGTTTGTGTAATAGAATGGGCAGATAGGATAGCAGCTTTTTTACCTGAAGAATATTTAGAAATCAATATTTCTGATGATAGAAGTGCTGAGTTAATAGCTAATGGAGACAGATTTAAAAATTTATTGGAGAATATATAATGTTGACACTTGGTATAGATACATCTACTATGACGGCGACTGTTGGTCTTTCAGATGGTCAAAAGGAAATAGTATCTTATGAAATTACAGAAGGAGTATTTAACTCTGAAGAACTTACAGATATGATTGATGATATGTTTTCTCATGTTAAATACACAATTGAGGATGTTGAACTATTTGCAGTTGGAGTTGGGCCCGGCTCTTTTACCGGAACAAGAATTGCTGTGACAATTGCTCGAACTTTTGCTCAAATTTTAAATAAACCGGTTATAGGCGTGTCTTCTTTAAGAGCTATGAGCATGATAGATTCTAAAGAAGATGTCTTAGTTTTGGTTGATGCTAAGAGGAATAGAGCTTATTACGGACTTTACTCTAAGAATGGAGAGGAAGTAATAATAGAAGATGATATAAAAAACATAGATGAAATACTTGGAAGTATAAAAAAAACTTTTAAAGTTACGGGAACAGGCACAAGGGTATTTGAAGAAAAATTAAACGAAGATGATATATTGACTCGAAATATAAGAGGAGTCAATATAGCTAAACTTGGAGAAATGCTTTACTTAGAAAGAGGTGCAGATAATTTAGAAGAAGTGCTTCCAAATTATTTAGCAGTTTCTCAAGCAGAGGCGCAATTTAATGAAAGAAATGGAAATTAAAATAAGAAGAGCTGAATTTTTAGATTTAGACGAGATTCACAAAGTTGAAGTAGAATCATTTACCGAGCCATGGTCTAGGAGTTTGATTAAAGTTGCATTGACAGATTCTCTAACAGAAGTTTGGGTTGTAGAAATAGATAAAGTAGTTGGATTTATGATATGTTCAAAATTATTTGAAGCCAGTCTAGATAATATAGCGATACTGAAAAATTATAGAGGCAATGGGCTGGGAGTCAAATTGTTGGAAAAGTTGATAGAATTTGCTGAAGAAAAGGAAATAACCTTAGAAGTTGAACATGACAACGAAGTTGCCAAGAGAATATATCATAAGTTTGGCTTTAGAATAGAGGGTATGAGAGAAAATTACTATGGCAAGGGTAGACATGCCTATATAATGTGGAGAAGAAGATAATTGGAGGAAAATAATGAACGTATTGGGGATTGAAAGTTCATGTGATGAAACATCAGTTGCCGTTGTGAAAGATGGCAGAGAGGTTTATTCAAACATAATTTCATCTCAGATATCAACTCACCAAAAGTTTGGAGGAGTTGTACCGGAAGTTGCATCCAGAAAACATGTTGAGGCATTTAATGGAGTGCTTGAAACAGCAATGAAGGAAAGTGGGCTTGAGTTTTCGGATATAGATTTAGTAGTTGGAACTAGAGGGCCGGGACTTGTAGGAGCTCTATTAGTTGGTCTTTCAGGAGCAAAAGCAGTTGCATATTCTTTAGGAGTACCATTTGTTGGAGTGAACCATATATTTGGACATGTATGCGCAAATTATATAGCTCATAAAGATTTGAAGCCGCCATTTATTGGGCTTATAGTCTCAGGGGGGCACACTTATCTTGTAAAGGTAAAGGACTATGTAGATTTTGAATTAGTTGGAAGAACTCGAGATGATGCAGCCGGGGAGGCATTTGACAAAGTTGCAAGGAAGATGGGAATAGGATACCCAGGTGGGCCTATAATAGATAAACTGGCAAAAGAGGGAAAGGATGTATTAAATTTTCCAAGAGTAATGCTTGAAGAAGACAGCTATGATTTTTCTTTTAGTGGACTCAAGACAGCGGTGATAAACTATCTGCATCAATGTGAGCAAAAAAATGAAGAATACAAAGTTGAGGATGTTGCAGCGTCATTTCAAACAGCCGTAATAGATGTGCTGGTGGAAAAAGCTTTTAAACTGACCATAGAAGAAAATATGGATAAAATAGTTTTAGCCGGAGGAGTTGCAGCTAACTCAGGGCTTCGCAATGCACTCGAAAAACGAGGTGCAGAAGAAGGAATAAAAATATATTATCCGGACATTAAACTCTGCACAGATAACGCAGCTATGATAGCATCAGCCGGATACTTCACATACCTTTCAGGCAATTACGACACAAAAGCATATGCAACACCTAATTTGGGCTTGAAATAAGAGAGTTAGTCAGCTCTCTTTTTATAACTTGAATTGTGGAATCAAGTGCAATGCCATTGAGCAGTAAACGCAGTACCGATTTGTCATAAAATAGTATCAGTTTCCCAATTTATAATACACCCTCTTAACTAGATATCTGAGATCTAACACTATAAGAATTGTTTAATAAATCACTATATATTACTCTATAGTAGGTTGTTATATTATTATGTTAAATAGTTTTCTAATTTTTGTGTTTTGCGATTCAATTATATCGGATGTGATTTCTATAAAATTTTTTGATTTGCTTTTATTTTGCCGTTAACCACTTTACTTTAAAATTAATAATAGAAAATTAGTTAGGATTATGATATAATTATAGAAAGTCAATGTTTGACAATGAGGCAAAAGTAAATGAATGACAATCGTAACAAACAAACAAACAAACAAACAGGAATATACTGTCATATAATATATTAAAGTTTTATAATTATAAGCTACTACAAAAGGCTCAAGTATTTTAAAATACTTGGGTCTTTTTATATATAATGATAAGTTAATTAAAGGCTTAAATTAAAGAATAAGAGAATGAAATTAAAAAGAAAATATTTAATTTATTTTTAATATTTTATAATTAACCTATTTTGAATGATTTTATTATAGATTTAAAAGATTTATTAATGATGAATAGGAGGTATAAAAATTGTTTGGCAAAAAATTAGATGTTTTGATGAAATTATTAAACGTTTCCAATGTAGAACTTGCAAAAGCTGTATATATAGATCCATCATATATTTCTAAATTTAGAAAAGGAGAAAGAAAATTACCAAGAAACAGTGAATTTTTATTTGATATATGCGATTATTTAGTATCTGTAGCTATAGAAAAGAATAGATTGAATTTAGTTAAAGACTTGCTAGCTTGCAAGGAAGAAAAAAATTTGGAAGAAATTTCTATGAATATGTATGAATGGCTAATATTAAAGAATTCAGTAGCAGAAATTATAAATAAATTAATAGGAGATATTTCTGAGGAGAATTTTAATACATATAAAAGAGAAGAACAAAAGATATTAGATAAAAGTATAGAGAAGGTAGAAACAAAATATTATTATGGGAGCCAAGGGAATAAAAATTGTATAGAGGATGTAATCAAGGCTGTGTTGAGTTCTAAAACGAAGAACAATGTATATTGGAATTTAGCACAATCAGACAGTTCAAATTTTGAAATAGAAAATTATTATTTCAAATACAGTGAGTTAACTAGAGAGTTAGTAAAAAATGGTAGAGATGTAAAACTTATTTTTTCTGATAAAGACTACCATATACAGCTGATAATTTTACTATACAATATGTTAACTTTATTTATGACAAGAAGGATTACTCCATATTTATGCAAAAATAAAAAAATTAATACAGTAAATACCATGGTTGTAGTTGATGGTGAAATGACAGCTTTAGAATTTTCTAATTATGATGATTTAGATAATAGAGTGAGTATATTAACTAATGAAAAGGGAATTATAGAATATAATAAAGGTTTATTGGATAATTATATAAGAGATAGCGTATTGCTTATAAATGTAGTGAATTATGAGGATTCTGAAAATTATCAAAATATATATAGTAGCATTTACGGTAATGAAGGAAGATATTTTTTGATAGAAGGATATTTTTCATTCTATACATTACCTGAGGAAACAGCATTAAAAATAGATAGAGAAAATCCAAATTTAAATTTTTGGAAGACATATGTAAAAGCTAGAAAAGGATTTATATCTATGCTGGAAAGCAACGGTGGAATAGAGATATTTCAAATACAAAACGTACAAAAATACAATATCTTGTTTTCCGGTAGAGTAATAGAATATACAAAAGAAGATTTTAAAAAACATATATTAGAAATAATAAGATTACTAAAAAAATATGATAACTATGAGTTATATGGATCTGAAAATTTAAGAGAAAATGTATCAATAACTATTAATGAAAATTGTGGATTGATTATTGAAAGTTATAATAGTTCAAACAAGCTTATACAAATTACAGATCATAACTTAAATAAACAATTTGTTAAATATACATTTAATAAAATTAAAAATGCTAAAATTAAGGGGAAAATAGAAGTAATAAATTATTTAGAATCATTAATTAAATGAAGAGAAAGAACTTATGATAGACTCTATACTTGAAGCTATTATAAGTTCTTTTTTGATGAGAAGTACATAAAATGACAAAAAATGGACAAAATTAAGAATATAGAAAAAAGTATACTATAATCATACGGTAAATATAAGTAAGGACAAAATATAGGATATTTTTAGAATGGATGAAACGATGAGAATAAAAAATAAAATAATATTTTTAAGTTTTTGTTTATTAATAATTTCTTTAGGAATTTTTAGGCATTTCTCATACTATAGAGTTTTTAATGATTCAATGAACCCGGCACTAAATAAAGGTGAATATATAGTAGCAGTAAAATTAAATAAATACAAAAAAGGGGACATAGTGGTATTTAAAAGAGATAATAAAATTTTAGTTAAGAGGATAATTGCAGAAACAGGAGAATCCGTAGACATAGATAAAGATGGAAATATTTTTATAAATGGAGATTTTAAGAGAGAATCGTATGCCAATAAAAAAAGTCTGGAACCATACAATATAAAATTACCACATAAAATAACAAAAAATGAATTTTTTGTTATGGGAGATAATAGGGCGGAATCGTATGATTCAAGGATTAATGAAATTAAAGATATAAAAATTCAAGAAATATTGGGGAAAGTAGTATTTAATATAGAAGGGATATTATAAGTAAATTATGAAGAAAAAGCTGGAGAAAAAGTTTATTTTAAAAAATATATTAAGTCATAGAGTTATTATGTTTTTATTGGCAATTACCATTCTGTTCACATCTAATAGTGGTCCGGTAATGGGTTCTGCAATAGATGATGAAACAAATATAAAGAGAACATATGAAAGTTTGCCTACATCCGACATTTCAAATATGATGAATCAAACATTAAACGATAAGACGGAATTGGTTAATAGAGATAATAATGATGATGAAGTGGAGCTTAGAGAAGAAAAAGATAAGTTTTTAGAAGATAGAGAAGAATTAAAAGTATTAGAAAACAGCATAGATAATGCAGATATTTTTGTAAAATATAAAACTAAAAAAACTGTAAATAATCCGGAATTAAGAGTGCATAAAATTGATGAGTTAGATAAATCTCAAATAAGGGATATCTCTAATGACGAAAGAACAAAAATCAATTATAACCAAGATGGTGTTTTATCAAGTGCTTCTTTTTTTACAGATAAACTTTCTAAATTTGCACTAATTGAAATCGGTAGTCAAGATGATGTTGAAATGACTACAGATAGAGAACTTAGAGCACTACCTATGATGGCGCAATATATCAGTAATGATTTTACACAATATGTAAGAAAAGTTGAAGTTTTAACAAGAAGAAATCAGGAGTGGATTCCTACAGATCAAGTTTATGAGAAAGATCAAGTAAAAGTAAATATAGAATATGCGATACCTAACGGGTTTGTTTCTTCTGAAAATTCAACGGGGACATATCAAGTTCCAAAATCTATAAAACTTGAGGGAACACTTGAAGGCACGGTAAAAACATTGAGCGGGGAAGATGCAGGTCGATACAATATATCTACTGATGGATTCATAAGTATAACATTTGATCAAGAGTTTTTAAATAAGCATAAAGATCATAATGGAATAGTAAACGGATTCGATGGAACAGTACAATTTTTAGGAATAGTTTCAAAAAATTCTGTAGATAACAATGATAGAATTACTTTCCCTGGGAGTGGAACAACTGTTGAAATTTTAGTGCCAAAAGAGAGAAATACAGATATAAGCTCTAAGAAAAAAGGGGAGTTGAGTCCTGATAAAAGGAAAGTAACTTACACTGTAGATATAACTACGAAAAAAGGCACTGAAAAAGAAATTAGAGTTACAGACAGAATAGATTGGGTGGTACCAAGTAATTTGGACTATGAATTTGATTTAAGTACTTTGAGAGTTGAAAAGAACGGGAATACGACGATATATAGCGATGGGCATAGTTATAGCACTGAAATAAATCTTCTTAAACAAACTAATGGGTATGGAAAGACTATAGGATTTGATTTACAAAAGTTACCAAAACTAGAAGCTAATGAAAGCTATAAGGTAACTTATGAAGTAAAAATTAACAGTACACCAAAAGATATCTCGGAAATTAGACTTAATAATACTGCTTGGACTATAAGTGGTCCGGATCAACATGGAACAGATGACGTTATAAAATGGAGTAAAAGTGTAAAAAAATCAGGTTACTTTAATCCTAATGGACAAGGATATGGAGAAGTGAATTGGACAATTACTGTCAACCCCGATAAAAAGGACTTGAGTAGTTGGAGAATAAGAGACCAAATAAATCATCAAATAAAAGATGGGTCTGTAAGACTTATAGATTTAGATTCAGGAGATATAATTCACCTAGAACAAAATGAGTTAATTAAATATAGTGATGGTAATTGGTTAATAGACTTTAGTTTTAATAACTATAAGATTAAAAATAGAAATTCTACATATAGACTTGAATATACAACATTTGTAGAACGAGGAATAACGGAAGTAACTAATAAAGTTGAAAAATATGGTAACGAATATGAAGAAGATACTACAACAATCAAAACAACTCAAGACTTTGCCCTGAATAAATTTGCAAAGGTAATAAATCTTGATGATAAAAAAAATAGAACTAAAAACAGATGGCAAGTAGGTGTGAATATTGGAATAAACAATTCAAATACATTCACATTCACAGATACATTTGAAAATCTAAAAAAATTACCAAATGGAGGAAGTTTGGGAGATGATAGTCACTATGCTTATGCAAGTGAGCTTGATAAAGAGTTACAAAGTCAACTTTTCTTTAGAAGCTATGGTGGTGAGGGTTATAGGTATAGGGGGAATGATAAAGACCCTGAATATAGTGGAGAAGCTGAGAATAGAGCTGAGAATAGAACTGTAAAAAGTATAAAAGTAACCTACTATGACTCAAAAGGGGAAGCCATACCGGAAACTGATACTACAAGAAAAGTAAAAAGCTTTAAAGTTGATATAAATTATGAGTCTAGCTTTAATCCGAAAGACTTTGCTATTGGAGAATATCACACATATTCAGATTTAAGTGAAATTTCTAAAAATGAAAAAATTAAGATTATAAATAAGGCAACTGTTGCAGATAAAACAACTACAGCAGAAACAGAATATGAAAAGAGAGGAAAGATAGAAAAAGGAGTTCTAACAGGGATTGAGAACTATATTCCAATATACAAAAATGGGAAGTCAGCAGTAGATTACTCAAAGGATAAGGGGCAGATTGAGTATAGGATTATGATCACAACATCAGAAGTAGATGGAAATCAAACTAAAAATGGAACACTAGTTATCGATGATATTCTTCCCGATGGAGCAGAATATGTTGAGGGTTCACTTGAAGCAGCATTTTTTAGAGCAGATAATTTAGCTTATCCCAAATATGACAGGTCAAATAGGTATGGAACCAATTTTCAAGGGAATAGTAAGCCTACTATTACTATAAATCAAGAAGGGAATAAAAAAGTTGCTACGATTAAAATAGATAATTATATATACGATGACTATTTCCCTATAGTTCAAATTTTCTACAAACTTGATGTAAGTAAAGATGAATTTTGGAAAGACAACAAGAATGTAAATAAGACTTATATCAATGAAGTCTCTTGGAATTCAGAAAAAACATCAAATGAAGTAACAGTTGAGAAGAAGTTGGATAAACTCACTAAGAAAGGCTGGCAACTAGATGATAAAGGACAACCTATAAAAATTAATGATAGTAACAAACCTATAGGTAATCCAACAGGAAATGTAAAGTATAACTTAGTTATTAATCCGGAAGGAGAGGATTTAATCCAAAACGGCAATGAGCTTACTCTAGTTGATAAACTTAAATCTCAAGGGAAAATTCCCAGATTTGATATAGATAAGGCAAAATTATATGAGTATGATAATTCTAAACCTGATAACAAAGGAAGAGAAATAGAGAAGGGCAGATATAAGATCACTTTTGATGAAGAAGAATTGAAACTAACGCTTATAATACCTGATGAACTGGCCTGTGTATTTGAGTATATATATGAATTTACTAATTTTGCAGACTCTCTCACTATAAAAAATGAAGCGGAATTGTCGGGAATTGCAAGTTCTAAGGATACTACAATTTTAAGAGATAATCAATCATCTGCAACAGTTACTGTAAAAGAAATAAAAATATATAAGGTAGATTCAAAAGATATAAAGAAATTCTTGCCTGGAACGAAATTTAAGCTTGAAAAATTTGATCATAGTAAATGGAATGACTTAAATAATGCATGGCATATTGTCAAGTATAAGGACAGTGACGAAATTACAATTCCAGACTCGGGGTATATTAGCTGGTCTTTATCAGGTGCAAATCCGGGACTTGAAGCAGATGTACTCTATAGGTTAACAGAAATCGAAAGTCTCGATGGATATACAAAATTAACAGAACCTGTTTACTTTATTTGGATGAAAGCGGGAAGTGATGAGTATAGTTCGTACCATCGTTCAGAAAATAGACCGGATTTATCAAAAGTAGATAAGGGGAAAATATCATTTTTGAAAAATTCCGGCGGGATAATGTATATAAAAAATGATTATACAAAAATAAGAGTTAACAAGTTTTGGCAGGATGATGATGGATTAGAATATGAAAGTGAAAATATTCCAAATATAGAAGTTAGAGTAGATCTTTATAGAAAAACAGGAAAAGATGGGAATTTTGAAAAGCTTGAAAATCACTCCAAAACTTTGACAAAAGCTAACAAGTATACAGAATCTTGGACAGGATTACCGGCAAGAGATGAGCAAGGGGCTGAATATTTCTATAAAGTAAAAGAAGTAGAAGTTAATGGATATGAAACATATTATTTTAATAACGACGGTATTCAATCGGGAGAGATAAATATATTTAATAAAAAAATAAAGAGTAGTGAAATTGAACTCCCGGTAACAGGGGGAATTGGCACAAATAGAATTTATGCTATGGGTACAGTTTTATTATTTTCTTCTTGCATATATATGTTATATCAAAGAAAGAGATATAAAATAAAAATACAATTAATGAAAGGACATAAGAAATGGGAAAATTAAAAAAATTAATGGGATTGATGTTAACTTTACTGATGATTATAAGTACAGTAAAACCTACTTTTGCACAGGGCACTAGTAGCTTAACGGTAGAAAATACAGGGAAGACACCTCATAAATTTGAACTTTATCAAATTTTTAAAGGTGAAGTTTCAAATGGCGAAAATGGAAAGTTAAAATTATCAAATATTGAGTGGGGAAATGGAGTAAAGGATACTAAAAATATTAGTTTTAGTGGGAAAAGTACCGCTTCTGAAATAGCGAATTCATTGACAGGAGATAATGTAGAGCAATTTGCAAAGGAAATTAGTACAAAGTTACAAAATAAAGTAGAATCAGAATTAGTGCAACCAAATAATTCCCATAAATTTGATAAACTTGACGCAGGTTATTATTTAGTAAAAGACGTTGATGCATCACAAGAAGCTAAAGATAAAGAAAATGGAGCATATACACTTTACTTATTAAAAGTAGTAGGAACTGTAACAGCAAAAACTAAATTAGATGTGCCAAAAGTAGAAAAACATGTTAAAGATATTAACGATTCAGAAGCTAAAGAATATGAAGATTGGTCAAAAACAGCTGACCATGACATTGGAGATAAAGTGCCATTTAAATTAACTGGTACATTACCATCAAATTTTGACAAGTATGAAACATACAAATATGTATTTCATGATGAAATGTCAAAAGGTTTAACCTTTAACCAAGATTCAGTGAAGGTATATGTCGATAAAGAAACAATAACAAGTGGATTTGCGGTTGCGACTACAGAAAAAGGATTTACTGTAACTTTGGATGATTTAAAGAAAATTACTGGGAAAACAATTACTAAAGATAGTGTAATTACTGTAGAGTATATGGCTACATTAAATGAACAAGCAGTTATTGGCTCAAAAGGAAATCCTAATGAAGTCTATCTTGAATATTCAAACAATCCTAACAAAAGCGGGGACGGCACAGGGAAAACTCCAAAGGACAAAGTAATTGTATTTACTTATAAAGTAATTGTAAATAAAGTTCAACCTGGAGATAGAGAGAATATAACAAAGCCATTATCAGGAGCAGAATTTAAATTAGAAAAATGGAATGCAGTAAAAGGGCAATATGAAGATAGTAAAGTTGCAATATTAAATCATGAAAAAGATAAATTCGAATTCAAAGGGATAGACGATGGTAAGTATAAACTTACAGAAACAAAAAACCCTCCGGGATTTAATAAGATTCAACCTATTGAATTTATCGTTAAGGCTACTCATGATGATAAAAAACTTGAGCTAACAGAGTTGAATGGGGAAAAAATAAGTGGAGAAATCAAATTTACTCCTAATAAAAAAGAAGGTTCTTTATCAACAGATATAGTTAACAAACAAGGCCCTGAACTTCCGGAAACTGGTGGTATGGGAACTAAAATTATCTATACCGTGGGAACAGTTCTGGTTTTAGGCGGAGTTATATACTTAGCAACAAAAAGAAAATTATCAATCAATAGATAATTAATAATTCTTATAAAAGGAGGGAGTAATCCCTCCGTAATTTAAATTTTAAGGAAATGTTGTAAATGAGAATTAGAAAGTCAACAATTGTAGCATCTATAGTGATTTTAGCGGGCATAGTTTTATTACTGTATCCAACGGTGAGTAATTGGTGGAATGCCAAACATCAGTCAATAGCAATAGAAAGTTATGTATCTAAAGTAGAAAAATCAGATGAAACAGAGTATACAGATATTTTAAAAGAGGCTAGGGACTATAATGAAAGTTTAGTTGACAAGTCGCTTGATAGATTGAGTGAAAAAGAATTAGATAAATATAATTCAATGCTTAAAATAGAAGGCTCTGAAATTATTTCTGTTATTAGTATTCCAAAAATTAATTTGAGACTTCCAATTTATCATGGAACGGATGAAGCTGTTTTACAAGTTGCTATTGGACATATCCCGGGGACATCTTTACCGGTTGGGGGTAAAGATACGCATAGTGTTATTTCAGGCCATACGGGACTTACTTCTGCTAAGCTATTTACTGATATTGAAAAACTCTTAAAAGGAGATACTTTTACACTAAATACTTTAAATGAAACTTTGACCTACGAAGTTGATCAAATAAGAGTAGTACTGCCACAAGAAGTGGATGATTTAAATATTGAAAAGGGGAAAGACTATGTAACTTTACAAACTTGTACTCCATATGGTGTGAATACTCATAGACTTTTGGTAAGAGGGAGTAGAATTAATACTGATTTATCAAATATAAAAGTTACAGCAGATGCGATAGAGCTTAACTCTATTGTTATAAATATAGTGTGCTTAATTATTTTGATACTAATTTTTTACATTGTTAAGTTTATTGTGATTTTAGTTGAATTACTACTTTCTAAAAGATGATTTATAGATAAAGGATAAATATATGAATAAAAAATTAAAAAATATACTTAACTTGTTTTCTGCTTTCGTATTGTTCCAAATACTTATTATAAGCTTGTTTGTAGGTAATGTTGAAGCGGGAAATTGCAAATCTACCGTTAGTGTAAAATATAAATTGGAGAATACAGAGTTTAAATTATATAAGATTGCCGAAAAAAGCAAAGATGGTAAATATAATTTAGTAAATGAATTTATAAATTATAAGGTAGATTTATCTAATTATAGCTCTATGGATAAGACAGCTGTAGCTAATACCTTAGAATCGTATATAAAAAGAGATGGATTAAAAGAGTTAAGAAAAGGTGCGACAGATAGCTTTAATAATGTGAATTTTACAGGTTTAGATTCGGGATTGTATTTAATAATGGGAGAAACAAAATTAAATAAAGATTATAGATATTATCCAACCCCTGTTTTATTAGAAGTTACTGAAAATAGTAATAGAGAAATTTTAATGGATTTAAAATACGAAAAAAACAAAATAGATAAAAAAATAAAATTAATTGTCTATAAAATTTGGGATGAT
>NZ_JAXDSS010000004.1:0-2230 GCF_034090345.1 Peptoniphilus sp.
AGTCTATTTAATTAGTGATAACAATTGGTCTGAGGGTTCTATCTCATAAGCTTTTTTGAAATATATTTTATATTTTTCATCTTTTAAATTGTAATATAGCAGTCCCAAATTATAATTTAATGTATAGCTTCTTTCAAACTCGGGAGTTTGACAGTTGAATACATAAAAATCCTCTGTAGGCATTGAAGTGCCTATATTTTTTTGTCAAATTTTACTTGCTAATATTGCGCGATATCGCGTGATGTGTTATAATTTAAGTATTTGGCGGAGGTGCATATGAGACTTAAAGTTTCCAAATCTAAAAATTCGGCTTCGTTTTATGTTATTAAAACTGTTTATGAGAATAAAAAGGAAAAAACTGTTACTGTTGAAAAACTTGGCACTGAAGCTCAACTTAAGGAAAAATATCCAGATAGAGATATTTATCAATGGGCTAAAGAATATGTTGCTGAACTTAATAGGTTGGAAAAGGAGGGTATTGAACCTGATGTTATCGCTAAATTTTCTCCTTCAAAACAAATTCCTTCTAATATCAAGGTTACTTTTAATGGCGGGTATTTGTTCTTACAATCTCTTTTTTACAGTCTAAATTTAGATGTTTTATGTAAAGAAATCTCGAAGAAATACAAGTTTTCTTTTGATTTAACTTCTGTTTTATCAAGATTGATTTACACTAGGATTATCTTCCCTGGTTCTAAGAGATCTTGTTTTGAACTTTCTGATTCTTTTATTGAAAAGCCTAGTTTTTCTCTTCAGCACATTTACAGGTCTTTGGACATTTTATTTCGTGAATCTGATTTTATTCAGTCGTTCATTTATGAGAATTCTCTTTTGTTGTCGAAAAGAAATTCTAATGTGTTGTTTTATGATTGCACTAATTTCTTTTTCGAGATTGAAAAGGAAGATGATTTTAGAAAATATGGGTTTTCGAAGGAACACAAGCCTAATCCTATTGTTCAAATGGGGCTTTTTATGGATGGAGATGGTATTCCTCTAGCTTTTTCTATTCACCCAGGTAATACTAATGAACAACTTACTTTAAAGCCTTTGGAGAAAAAGATTATTTCTGATTTTTCTTTGTCTAATTTTGTTGTTTGTACTGATGCTGGTCTCTCTTCTAATGAAAATAGAAGATTTAATAGTTTTTCTAATAGGTTTTTTGTTACTACTCAGTCTATTAAAAAATTAAAGGGTTTTCTAAGGGATTGGGCGTTATCTCCAACTAACTGGAGACTTGTTGGAAGCGATAAGTTATTTAATATTGATGAAATTGATGAAGATATCTATTATGATCGTGTTTTTTACAAGCAAAGATGGATTAATGACAATGACTTGGAACAAAGATTAATTGTTACTTATTCTATTAAATATCGTGATTATCAAAGGCGTGTTAGGGATAGACAGGTTAGTAAGGCTGTGAAAGTTATTGATTCTAATTCTAGATTAATTGATAAAAGAGGGCTAAATGATTACAGAAGGTTCATTGAAAGAACTAATTGCACTGATAATGGTGAAATTGCTGATAATACTATATTTTCAATCAATAATAAAAAAGTCCTGAAAGAAGAAATGTATGATGGATATTATGGGGTTTGTACTAATTTAGAAAGTGATGTTCGAGATATTATTGAAATTAATACTAGACGCTGGGAGATTGAAGAGTCTTTTAGAATTATGAAAAGCGAATTCAAAGCTAGGCCAGTTTATTTAAGTACTCCTGAAAGAATACAAGCTCATTTTACTACTTGTTTCATCGCTCTAGTTATTTACAGATTATTGGAGAAAAAACTTGATAAAAAGTATTCTTGCACAGAAATAATTAGCAAATTAGCTAAGATGAATTTTTACAAAACGAATGTTGATGGTTACGTTCCTGGATATGTTCGGGATGATCTTACTGATGATCTGCATAATGCTTTTGGTTTCAGGACAGATATGGAGATATTAACTACAAAAATGATGAAAGAAATTTTAAAAAAATCAAAACCTTAAAAATGGTACGCACTTTTTTCAGTTATACAAAAGCCTTCAAACGCAGTGTTTTTAATGTGTTTCAAGGCTTTTTGCTTTTTCAACTGTCAAACTTGGGATATTACCATCTTCATATTATCATGTCAACAACTTTTTAACCTATTTTTTATTTTTTGTTAAAGTCTATTTAATTAGTGATAACAATTGGTCTGAGGGTTCTATCTCATAAGCTTTTTTGAAATATATTTTATATTTTTCA
>NZ_JAXDSS010000038.1:0-3885 GCF_034090345.1 Peptoniphilus sp.
TGAAATACAAAGGAAATTTTATTCATTAAAGTTTGCTTGTCGTATTCTTTGATATTAATTCCACCAATGAAAATTTCTCCACTTTGAGGATCATAAAATCTTGCAGCAAGCTTAGCAATTGTTGTTTTCCCACCACCGGAAGGACCAACAAGAGCTACTGTTTCTCCTTTTTTTACACTGAAAGAAACATTGTCAACAACTTTGTTGTCATCATATGCAAAAGATACATCTTTAAACTCTAAGCTAACTTCTTCTCCGGATTTATCTCCATAATGCATTTCTTTATAATTCAAAATATTTTCTATTTTATTTAAAGACGATTCTGCAAAGTAAGAATATTGAGATATAACAGCAGATCTCATAATAAACACTCCAAAAGTAGGTCCAATTAAAAAATATATAATTGAATTGCCAATTACCTGACGAACATCTCCTCCGGTGTTTATAAAAATAATTGCTGTAGGTACCAAAAAAAAGGCTGTCGAACTTACTATAGTTTCATAAATAGACATTTTATTTTTCCATCTCATAGTCATTTTCATAACTATATTGGTCAGCTTATTTATAAGCGAATAAAGTCTATCAAAACTTTCAATGCTTTGTGCAAAAGTTTTTACTACCGGTATTCCCCTTACATATTCAACAGTTTCAGCCGATAACGTTGACAATCCCATATAGTATTCCTCCTTATCTTCCTTAGCATCTTTTGTCATCATGGTAGCCATTAGCCCCATACCAATCAGCATCGGCACCAAACTTACTAAACCCAGTTTCCAATCAAATACAAAAAAGAATACCAGAAGAACTAATGGAGTAACAATGGTCATAGCCATATCGGGAAGTTGGTGTGCTAAAAAAGAATGTGTCTCTGCCGCACCCGAAACTATAACATTTCTAAGTCTCCCACTCTCTTTATTTTCAAAATATCCAAGAGGCTTATCCATCATTTTTTTTACATTAAGCTTAATGATATTATCCTCAACTTCAAAAGCGAATAAATGTGATAAAATAAGTGCTCCCAAGTATAATATTAATCCCCCCGCTGCAAAGGCTGCCCCATAAATTGCATTTTGTTTTATAATGTCAATCTGTATTCCCTCGCCAAGTACAATACTGCTTATTATTTTATGAATATAAACCATAGGCATTAATACCATAATTCCTGATGCAGCAGACAAAAGCATGGCAAGATAAAGCATAATACCTTTACTGCCTGCGTATGGCATTAGTCTTTTTAAAATTGGTGTTTTCTTTTGTTTATCGTTCAAAACAAAGCTCTCCTTTCCTATTATTTTAAATTTTAGATTTTAGATTCAACTTTTATTTTATCCCATTTAGATTATATTATTCTCCTTATATTAAATTTGAATTTAAATATTTCTCATCTATTTGCTCTCATTGTATCATTTCATAAATTATGATACAATGAGAATACAGTATTTTTGTCTATTAGGGATAATGTCCAACCGGGCTAAAAGGAGGAATTCTATGAAAGACTATTATAATTTTGTAAAAGAATATCTTGGAGCATCTGAAAGTTTTGTTAATAAGAAATATTGTGATGTTGGGCATACTTTTTATGTAAATAATGATGAAATCGAAGGTTTATATTGGTTTTATGAATCTGAAAATTTTATAATTGATATACACGACTTCTTTGTAAAAAAAGAAATTATCCACACCAGTTTTCCGGATATAAAAAATTTTATGACTTTTTCATCTTCTTATATCATTAGTGCTAGCGGTGAGAGTTTTAACCCATATCAAACCTTATCATCGAATTCTTTATATATTTTAGACATAGAAAATTTAGAAAAGAATTATCGTTTTTTATTACATGAGAACTCTCCATACCTTGGTATTGCTATAAACTTTAAACCGCAAATGATAAAAGACTGCATATCTTCCATGAAAGTTTCAAAAAACATTTCATATTCTCATATCTTTCAAGACACAAAAGCCATTATCACGAACTCTTTAGAACCTATTGCTAAAGATATTCTAAACTGCAAAATGATCTCCCCGGCAGCAGAAATATTTTTTGAAGCAAAAGCCAAAGAATGGATTAGCATTGTAATAGATGCGTTTTTAAATAAAAAAGAAAGTCATATTTCTCCTGATGATAATATTACTCTTGAAAACGTAGCAAACTATCTTGATGATCATTATGCCTTAGATGTTTCACAGAAAACACTTGAAAAAATCGCTATGATGAGTGGTACTAAGTTAAAAAAATTATTTAAAGAAAAATATCAATGTAGTATTACCGAATATACTCAACGAAAAAGAATGAATATGGCAGAAAATCTCTTATTAAATTCAACTTTAAAAATACAGGATATTGCAAAAGCTGTAGGATATTCTTCTCATAGCAAGTTCACTTCATATTATAAAAAGTATAAGGGAATTTATCCTAAAGATACAAAAAAATATTCATCTGGGAAAAATACAATTTCCACCTTTATAATATGATGACAATGTTAAGGTGATGTTGTAGAATAGAATCATCTATTCTACAACATCACCTGTTTGATACTGCTCATAGAGACCAATTAAGTTTCTCAATTCAATAGGATACTAGTATAAATAAACAATAAAAAACTCCTTTTACTTTCATTCTAACGAACTCAACTAAAAGGAGCTAATTATTTAATTTAATATTTCATCTGTAGATTTTATTATATTTCCATCTTTGGTGTATACTCTGCAAAGTCTAGGGCTCAAATGTGTTAAAAATGATGTATTACATTCTTCTGCAGCTTCTGAATATTCATTTAACCAAATTTTTTCAGACCCTTGTTCTCCAACCAATACTACCTCATCGCCAACTTCACATTCTATTCCCGTTACATCGACCATCAATTGATCCATGCATATAACTCCTATTTGACGACATCTTTTCCCTTTAATAAGAACGTCTATCTTCCCTGACATAGTTCTTAAAAGCCCATCTGAATAACCTATTGGTATAGTTGCCACCTCAGTTGGCTTTTCAGCTTTAAATACTAAGCCATAGCTAACGCCCTCACCTTTTTGAATCATTTTCACATGAGCAACTTCAGATTTTATACTGGCGATAAATTCTAATCCAAAATTTAATGCTTCTTCTATATCCCCATCATGTGTCCCATATATAGCTATACCGGGTCTAACTGCATTTAATGAATATTCTGGATAAGAAAATACTCCACCCGTATTATTTATATGTTTTATACCAAACTCAATGCCTTTAGCTTCTAATCTCTCTGTAAACTCAATAAATTTTGAAAACTGAATCTTTGTAAATTCCGGATTAGCTTCTGAATCTGCGAAATGCGAAAAAATACCAGTTATATTTATATTGGATAGTTTTGAAATATTTTCTATTTCAGTTAAACTTTCATTTGTTGGTTTGAACCCTAAACGATTCATTCCTGTGTCTATCTTTATATGAATATTAGTAGTCATTCCAATTTTCTTTGATACTTCATCCATCTTTTTAGCTGCATCATAACTATATACTGTAAAAGTCAAATTATTTCTTATTGAACTTTCATATAGATATTCTGGAGTGTATCCTAATACTAATATTTCAACATCTTTAAATTCACGCCTTATTCTTATTCCCTCTGATGTAGCCGCTACTGCAAAGTTAGAAATTCCAATTTCTGTTAAATGTCTTACTATTTCAACATCTCCCATACTGTAAGCATTGCTTTTTACTATAGCTATAATCTTAGTTGATTCAGGGATATGACCTCTTATAGCTTCTATATTTTTTTCAATTTTATCTAAATCTATTTCAATTCTAGATGGTCTACTGAACATATTGCGCCTCACTCTAAAATGGCATCAATAAATGAATCCATTTCAAACTTTTGTAAATCTTCTATTTTTTCTCCTACA
>NZ_JAXDSS010000103.1:0-19138 GCF_034090345.1 Peptoniphilus sp.
TCCTTATATATTCTCTTTTGTTATTAGTTTTTTTGAGTTCTACTTCTAATTCTTGAATTTGTTTTTGTATATCTTTCATAATATTATTATACTACATTAAATCACACAATTGTATCTATTGTTTAACGGATATTAGTATAAAATATAAATTGCTAGAAACAATTTACACTAAAGACAAAACATTATTTGAACATTGGTGTTTGAAGATGAGAAAGCTAATTCTTTAATTCCAAGTTTTATAAATATAAAAACTTATACAGTTAAAAACATCTTAGTCTAAAAAGCAAATTTGTTGTATATATAAATTTTTGTAATACCACTATATATAATTTAAGTGCTTTACTTAACTTAAATACTTTTAAGTTTGTTACCCAATCTTGAGAAACGCTTTATGTAGTATACTATATATATGAACGCTGTTATCCCCCATGATATGGGATAACATGATAATACTGTTATAAGAGTAGGGTTAAGCGGAACTATGAATAAAACCCACAAAATTCTTGAAATGCAAGTTCCCAAAAGAGTTATTACCATAGGCCTAAATGTATCTCCCGTTCCTCGTATCGCTCCAGGCAAGATATCACAAAACACATAAATAAGATATAACGGAGCAATGAAGTGCATAATTTGCGAAGTAATAAAAATTACATTTTCATCATCAATAAGAAGTTGCGCAAAAATTTCACTACAGAAATATAAAACGCAACTCACTACTGATATTGAGGTCAATGCCATAATTAATCCCACTCTCACACCATTTCTTGCTCTTTCGTACTTCTGTGCACCATAATTTTGAGCAACAAAAGTTGCCACTGCAACAGAAAAAGCATCAGATATAGCCCATATAAGAAAATCTAATTTCCCACAAACAGCCCAAGCGGCAATGCTATCAACTCCTATACTATTTATGCTAGCTTGAACTATAGTGTTGGAGAGTGGATACAAAACGGATTGTATTCCTATTGGTAATCCCAACTTAAAGATTTCTATTACATGAATTTTATGAAATCTTAGATTCTTAAAGCTTATTTGGCAAGGCAATTTAGTTTTTGTTAATGCCACTACAATCAAAACAGTGCTTAGACATTGAGAAAAAACAGTAGCAATTGCTGCTCCCACAACACCTAATCTAAAAAATGCTACAAAAATCAAATCTAAAATTACATTAAGAAAATTAGCTGCGATTAAAAAATAAAAAGGTGTTTTAGAATTTCCAAGCGCTCTCAATATACCGGCTCCCACATTATAGAGCATAGATACAACTATCCCCGAAAAATAAATAAAGATATATCTCTGTGCATCAGTTACAATTTCATTTGGAACACGAATGGCTTTTATAGCAAATGGTGACAAAATACAGCCAATTATAGTCAATGCTATCCCCCCGACAAAAGCAAACAACATAGCATTATGACTTGCATCTGACACCTCTTTATTCTTTTTTGCCCCATAATATTGAGAAATAATAATTGTTGCCCCTGATGCAAGTCCAGCAAAAAAATTGATCGGCATTTTTGTTAATGTGAATACAGATTCTATTGATGCTAATGCTTCTTTACCTGCAAATCTTCCGATAATAATCGCATCTACAGTCGTATAGAGCGATTGAAACAAAGTCCCCAGAAAAATCGGCATTGCAAATTGCAGCATAATCTTCCATACTGTTCCTTCTGTTAAATTAAATTTTTGCAAAAATTTTTTTGTCTCCATAACATACACTACTCCCGTTTATTTTTGAAGTTAATACTATTACTCAATTTAAATATCTCTCAAAGAGATTATAGCTATTCTAAAACACTTCATAAACCACAAATATAGTTATTGTATATTTATGGTATTAAAGTTTATTCTTACTATCTTGTCATTAATTAATGTAAAATTATTCACTGCCTATATATGAATTTGCTTTTTAATAAATGTATTGTATCAAAAAAGACGAGAATCTTTAGTTTTCTCGTCTTTTTCTACTTCTAGAAGCTTTTAAAACTGTTCATTCCGTCTTTTAAAGACTATACTATTTTTTGTAGTCTCGCTGATTTACAATGACCATTCTACTCATAATAATTAAAACTACACTAACTTTATTATAATATAATATTACTAAAAAATTTTATTCTTCATAATCTCTTTCTCAAATCGATTATTATTAATTTAGTTTAACATCGTTAATTTTTATTTTCTTTATTATATCAATTTTTTTAACTCTTCTATATTTTTAATTCCTATCTTACCTCTTGAAAGGCTTATTATGTTTTTATCTTGCAGTGTATTTAAACTTCTTGAAACAACTTCCCTTGCCGAGCCTATATCTTTTGCAATGTCTCCATGCGTTAAACTAAGCACATCAGAATTCTGTCTTTCTCTTTCTTCTAAAAGTTTATTCAAAAGACGTTTCTCTAATGGCACAAACATCATACTTTGCATTAAATTAAATGCATTTTGATATTTATCCTTTGCTATTTCCAAAAAGAATATTTTAACTTCACTATATTTTTCAGAAAGTTTTTTTATACACTCCACATCAATCACTAAAATTTGAGCATCTTCAGTTGCCTCTATATAAAAATTTTGATTTAAATCATCTATGATACAAGCTCCCGACATTATGCACATACTATCTTCCACAAGTTTATTCAATGTCACATCTCTTCCATCTTCAGATAACACATAACCTCTTAGCTTGCCATTTATTACATAGAGTATACCCGTGCAGACAGTTCTTCCCCCATGCACTAAATCACCTTTTTCACAGTTATTACAAAGGGTACTTTCAACTATACAATTTTGTTCATATTCTGTTAACATTTCCCAAAAGGGAAATTTCTGTTTAAATATTTTTTTAGTATCCATATCAAACCTCATTCAAATATATGAGTTAAATTCTAAATATACACTTATTAAATGCTTTTTCTTTTTATATTTACTATATTAACATGAAAATAATTATATTAGAAAGTATCTATAATAATTAAAAATAAATTTTAAAGGCACTAAATTCCAGTACCTTTACTTCGCTCTATTCAGAAATAAAATATCCGTGATCTAACGGGCCACTTCCTTTACCCAAATCCATCTTTCTCATCAGTAGATTATTTAAATATAGTTTTGCCATATATATTGAGTCTTTAAGTGAATTTCCTTTAGCTAAATTCGAAGCTATGGCTGATGAAAGTGTACATCCGGTTCCATGTGTATTTTTATTATCTATTTTTTCTCCTCTAAACCAATTTTCAGTTCCATCATATAACAAATCATCACAACTGCTATCCAAGTGTCCACCTTTTACCAACACTGCCACGTGTGACTTTTCATATATCAACTTCGCTGAAGTAAGCATGTCCTCTTTACTTTTTATTTTCTTTTCAGATAAAACTTCTGCCTCTTTTAAATTCGGAGTTATCAAATCAGCTATTGGAAATAATTTATTTTCTAGTGCACTCACTGCCCCTGATTTAATTAAATTTGAACCACTTGTCGCCACCATAACTGGGTCCACTACAATATTCTTTGCAGAATATTTTTTTAAATTTTTCACTATCACTTCAATCAATTCAGAATTTGAAACCATTCCTATTTTTACAGCATCTGGAAATATATCTTCTAACACACATTTCAACTGCTCATCCAAAATTTCCGGACTGACTTCTAATACTTTTCTAACTCCTGTAGTGTTCTGAGCTGTTATCGCTGTTATACAACTCATCCCATACACTCCGTTTGAAATCATAGTCTTTAAATCAGCTTGTATTCCTGCTCCTCCGCTTGAATCACTTCCGGCTATAGTAAGTACTTTCTTTCTCATAATAACTCCTCAAAATTAATCTATAATCTAACTTCTCCTAACCCTGCACAAATAAGTTCAATTAATAACTCTGTCGTTTTATTATCATAATCATACAACGGATTTAACTCTACAAATTCCAAACTCAAAACTTTTCCTGAAGCGTGACATTTCTCCAAACCAAGTCTTGCCTCTCTAAAATTAAGCCCTCCAAATAGATGAATTCCTGTTCCTGGTGCAAGCATTGGATCTAAGCAGTCTACATCAAATGAAACGTGCACTCCGTCTGTATCTTTTAGATACTCCAAGGTTTCGTCCATAACTCTTCCAATTCCAAGCTCATCAATATCTGCTATAGTATAGCATTTTATATTCTTATCCTTTAAAATTTCCTTTTCGCCATTATCTAAATCTCTAAGGCCCACATAAACTATATTTTTTGGATTTAAAGTTAAGTTTCCACCAACAACCTTTAATCTCTCATCTCCCATTCCGATTAAAGCTGCTATAGGCATTCCATGTATATTCCCCGACGGAGAAGTTTCTGTTGTGTTTATATCTGCATGAGCATCAAAATATATTAGCCCAGCATTTGGATAATTATTCAACACACCTTTCATAGTTCCAAGAACTGTTGTATGGTCGCCCCCTATTACTAAAGGCAATCTACCTTCTTCCATTTCATTTTTTACACTTTCAGAAAGAGTATATAGTTGTTCTAAAATCATATCTAAATGATTTAAATTGTCTTCTGATTTTTCTAATTTATATCCATTTGGAATATCTAAGTTAAAATCTCTATCTATATTTAATCCAAGTCTTTTTATTTTATCTATCAGACCAAGCAATCTAAGTGTGTCAGGCGCAAATCTAGAACCTTGACGTACTCCACCCATATCAAGTGGCGCACCTATTACAGAAATATTTTTATTCATAATTTCTCCCTTTTTCATTATTTTATAATTATACAACAATTCCTATAGAAATATACCTAAACTCACTCTCTATACTCAGTTATTTTAATTTTTCTAAGGGTATCTTTTAAAAGAGGTGAATTATGTATTTAGAAGATTATTTTGTTGGACAAACATTTAATATAGATGCCGTTAAAATTACAGAGGAACATATTTTAGAACATGCTAAAAAATATGACCCTCGCCCTTTTCATTTAGATAAATCTGTTGCCAAGAAGACAAGGTTTAAAAAACTTTTTGCTTCTGGATTAATGACCTTAAATGTATGTTGGGGAGAGTGGGTTAAAACTAAAATCGATGAAAAAGGAGTTATCGCCGGTATTGGAATGGACAACATACGATGGTTGGCTCCTGTATTTGCTGATGATGAGTTACATTCCACATTGACTGTATCTGAAATCACTCCTTCAGAGAAAAATCCTCATGGAGTTGTAAAATTTGATATGGTTTCTATGAATCAAAATGATGAAATTGTACTAACCCTTACTGCCATTGTTTTAATTGCCAAGAATCCATCTATATAAAGTATTGTAAAAAATCGTTAACCTCCATATAATTATAATATAATTACTTGGAGGTTTTTTATGAATATTAAGTTATTAACTAGAACTGCCCTTTTTATGGCTATCGTAACCGTAACTACTATGGTTATAAATATTCCAATCCCGGCCACTAAAGGGTATGTTAACGCGTCTGAAATAGCCGTATTTTTGGCTGCAGCTCTTTTACCATTTGCATATAATACATTTGCTGCCGGAGCCGGCTGTGCACTCGCTGATATCTTGCTTGGATATAGTCTTTATGCTCCTGCAACTTTAGTTATAAAAGCAATTGAAGCTTTCATCGCATTTAAACTTCTTAAAAAGTTTAAGCTCAATCCTTTTGTAGCTTTTGGTATAGCTTGTCTATTTATGCCAGCTGGATATTTTTTATATGAATTTGGAATATTGAGATACACTTACGAAACAGCTCTTGCTGCTTTGATTCCAAATTTATTACAAGGTCTTTTCGGTGCAATTGGCGCAGGAATTGTATATCCTTTCTTAAAAAAATTATCTATTTAAGATTTATTTACAAAAAACCGACGATTGCCCGTCGGATTTTATTACTTTAATTTTTCTATTATTTGTTCTATTGTTAAACTTTCTTGTTCTTGCTTTGCCATATCCTTGATAGCATATTTCCCCGTTTGTACTTCATTTTCTCCAACTACAATTGTGTATGGGATATTTAAAGCATCAGCATACTTAAATTTCTTTCCAAGCTTAGCTTTTTCTGTATAGACAGTTGTAGCTATGCCTGCTTCTTGTAATTTTGCAGCAAGTTTTATGCTGTCCATTTCATATTCATCCATAGGAATTACCATTACATCTGTTAAGCTTTCTCTCTTTGCTTCAATTATATTTGCTTGATTTAATTGATAGAAAAGTCTTGATAATCCTATTGAAATACCAACTCCCGGAAGTTTCTTATCTGTGTAGTAACTTGCAAGGTTTTCATATCTTCCCCCTGAACAAACCGAACCTATTTCAGGATAGTTTACAAGTTCTGTTTCATAAACCGTTCCTGTATAATAATCCAGTCCTCTTGCAACTTTTAGATCAACTCTATAATTTGTCTCTGGAACTCCATATCCACCAATACAATCTATTACAGTAGTTAATTCTGAAACTCCCTCTTTAAAACTTTCATTTTCAATACCTAAATTTTCAAGCTGTTTTATAATTTCTTTATTAGTACCTTCTATTGTGATGAAGTTCAAAATTTTATCGGCATTTTCTTCAGAAACTCCTACCTCTAAAAGCTCAGCTTTAACTTTATCAATACCTACTTTATCCAACTTGTCTACAGTTCTAAGCACAGAAACTGTATCTTCTATTGCTAGTTCTTTATAAAATCCATTTAATATTTTTCTGTTGTTTAGCTTTACTACAAACTCATCAAATCCCAATTCTTTAAATGTGTGGTATATTACAACAGGGAATTCAGCATCATTTAAAATGCTGAGCTTTTCATTTCCTATCGTATCAATATCACATTGGTAAAACTCTCTAAATCTTCCTTTTTGCGCCTTTTCTCCACGATATACCTTTCCTATTTGATATCTCTTAAATGGAAAAGACAAATCATTGAAATGTTCTACTGTATATCTTGCCAATGGAACTGTCAAATCAAATCTAAGAGACATATCCGTGTCTCCCTTTTGGAATCTATAGATTTGTTTTTCTGTCTCTCCACCACCCTTCGCAAGAAGTACTTCACTCTTTTCAATTACCGGAGTATCCAATGGCAAAAATCCATACTTCTCGTAGTTTCTCTTTATCGTGTCCAACATCTCATTAAAAAGTATTTGTTCTCTCGGCAACAATTCCATAAATCCTGGAAGTGTTGAAGGCTTTACTATATCTGTCATTTCTTCCCCCTAATTAAAGTTTATTTCAACCATCTCACTCACTGCACTGTATATCAACACTGCTGCAAGGCTGGCTGTAGCATTGTCTTTATCGTATCTTGGCGATACTTCCGCTATATCAAAACTAACTACTTTGCCAGTTTGTAATATATGTTTCAAAATTATTATAACTACTTCAGGGTCCAATCCCAAAGGTTGTGGTGCACTAACCCCCGGCGCATAAGAACTTGAAAATACATCTGAACAGATTGTAACGTACAATGAATCCAACTTTCTTGTAAACTTGTCAATCTTATCAAATAGTTTATAAATTTCTCCATTTACAATATCTTTTGCAAGAATGTATTCAACACCGGCGTCTTTTGCAAAATTAAACAAGCTCACAGTATTTGAATGCTTTTGTATTCCTATTGGCAAGTAGTTGAAATTAAGGCCATTTTCTTTGTTCATATCATGAATTTGTCTAAACATAGTTCCTGATGATGGGCCGTTTTCTTCATAAGGTCTACAATCAAAATGTGCGTCAAAGTTTATTACTCCTAACTTGTTTGATTTTCCATACTTATTAAAAAGTCCTTGGTAATGTCCAAATGCTGTTTCATGCCCTCCACCCAAAATAATAGGATTTAAATTTAAATCCAACATTCTGTCCACCGCTTTAGCCAAACATCTTTGTCCTTCATCTAAACTAATACCTTGAACATATACATTTCCACAATCGAAAATTTTCACTTCTTTTGGAAAATCACATGGCAATTTAGAAAGTTCTTTTCTAATGCTCTTAGGTCCGTTGGCTGCTCCAACTCTTCCCTTGTTATACTCTATTCCCCAATCACATTCGAAACCTAATATACCAATTCCAAATTTACCTTCAAAAGGTTCTAAACTTTCATCATTTAAATCTATTATCTCAACCCATTGATGCCATCTAAATGAGTCGAAATCATTCACTGAATCTACTCTTCCCGTCCAGTTGTATGGAAGTTCTTTACTATAATTTTCTATCATATAACCACTCCCTCAATATTTTGATTTTATCATTAAATTAAAATATTGTCAGCTTTTTACACGGATTTACCGCTCTAATCATTTAAAAATTAAATCCATGCATTTTTACATTGATTAGAAATCATTTCTCTGCTAAATATCTAAATGCTTTTTATATTTTTCCGGAATAGCACTTAGGTATTCTTCTCTTTTAGTTCTCTTTCTGTCCGGATCTCTGAAGAAGTCTCTGATTAACGCTATTACAACCGGCATAAGGAGTAAAACTCCAACCAAGTTTGGTATTGCCATAAGTCCATTTAATGTATCTGAAATGTGCCAAATTTCCTGTAAGCCTCCAATAGCTCCAACTGTTGCTATCGGTATATAAATTAATCTATAAATCCAAACCGAATTTCTGCCGAATAAATATTGGAAACACTTTTCTCCATAGTATTCCCAACCCAAAATAGTTGAGAAGGCAAATAGAGTGAGCCCAATTGTAACTACGTGGTCTCCCCCTACAAATCCGGTTTGAAATGCCTTTGTAGTCAATTCCGCTCCTGTCAGACCACTGTAAGCTTGACCTGTAACAATGATTACCAGCGCAGTTAAGGTACATATCATTATAGTATCTGCAAACACTTCAAATATCCCCCACAGCCCTTGTCTTACCGGATGGTCAGTTTGAGCTGCGGCGTGTGCTATCGGTGCAGACCCCAAGCCAGCTTCATTTGTAAATACACCTCTTGCTATACCAAATTTTATAGTCTCTTTAATAGCTATTCCCATTCCGCCACCCAAAGCAGCTCTCGGTGAAAAAGCAGTTCTAAAAATCTCAGCAAAAGCACTTGGCACGTTCTTTATGTTTAAAAATATTATAAATAATGCACCTACTATATATAGTGTTGCCATAAGAGGAACTAACTTTGCTGTGAACTTTGCTATACGTGCTATCCCGCCAATTATTACAATGCCGGCTAAGATTGAAACTCCTATACCAACATATAATTTATTCAATCCATATGTGGTGTTGAGTGCGACAGCAACGGAATTCGATTGAGTCATATTGCCTATTCCGAACGAAGCAATCATTCCAAAAAATGCAAAAGTGCTTGCCAGCCAACCAAATCCCAATCCATTTTTGATATAGTACATTGGCCCACCTATTGAATACCCATAATCGTCCGTTTCTCTATACGTTATGGACAATATTACCTCTGACATCTTTGTCGCCATACCAAATAGCGCTGAAATCCACATCCAAAATATAGCCCCAGGCCCACCGGATGCTATTGCTGTAGCAACTCCGGCTATATTCCCTGTGCCAACTGTGGCTGCGAGCGCTGTAGACACTGCTTGAAAAGGAGTTATATCTCCCTCGTGTTCTTCACTCGCCTGCTCAAAAACTTTCAGTATAGTATTTCTTATTGTGTAGAAAAATTTTGTAAGCTGCGGTACCCCTAGCACTGTAGTATATAAAATTCCCGTTCCAAGTAATAGGATTAACATAGGCCAACCCCAAACTATTCCATTTAAAATATCATTTATTTTTAAAATTAGCTCCATCTTCTTCTCCCAAACTAAAATTATATTTTTACTATTTTACCATTTTAATTATAACTTTAAAACTATTTTTAGTATAATTTTTATATTATATTTATCTTAGTATTTCAAAAATTTTACATTCATGTATTAGTTTTTACAACCTCATTTCAAAACTTATCAAAATTGATTTTTTATCTTATGCTATTAAATTTCTTAATTTATTGCGCCGGTATAATAGAAAAAGATATTGTAAAATTTACAATTGCCGTCTTATATAGCCTAATCTTGTATGCCTATATAAAAAAACAAATATAAGGAGAAATAATATGAAAAATAAAAAATTTATTATTACTTTTTTGATAATGTTCTTTATCTCTATATTTTCAAGAACAGCTTTTGCACAAGAAATGAATTCGGTAATAGAAAACGAAAACTTTCAAGATATGATTTCCTCAGGTGAATTAGTATATAGGAGGCACCGATCAAGAAACTCAACTTCAGATATCTAATTCAAACTCAACCATTCAAGAGAGTGTATATCAATTTACAATTTTTGAATCTGTCATAAATAATATTTTGATTCTAAATCTTTTAAAATTCTTCATTCCAAATGTTAGTATTTTAAATTGCTTCATCTCATTGTTTGTTCGTATTTCTCTAGCAACTCATCTTATTTTATCATTTAAATTATAGTTTCAAAGCTATTTTAAATATTATGTTTATATTAAATTTATACTTTATCTTTCCATATTAAAATCCGCCGAATTTCTTCGACGGACTTAATTATTAAATATTAAACTTCATTTCTCTTATTAACCCGGTATCTTCATCTTTAAATGTCAATACTCCATCTAAAACACTAACTGTTTTAACATTTATATTTCCCTTTGTCTTTGCAACTATACTTTGATTTTTATCAAAAACTATTAAATTGTCACCTTGATCAAAAGTCGCAAATACATAGTTATTTACTTTTCTCAAACCTGTTAGAGAACCTTCTCTATTTAATTTCTTTCTATTTTGGTTGAATAAGGATCCATTTTCTATAGAAGTTTTATAATAAATATTTCCATTAAGTGCTGTCATTAATATAGGATCCCATTTATTAACATCAAGCCTTAATATTTCTTTTTCTTCCATATCTATTAAATTTAAACAATTAACAGTTTTTTGAGTTTCATAATCCACGGTAAAATATAAATTATTATTGTCTAACACTAAATTGCTTCCATTTTTATTTACATCTTTTACTTCAACATCTTTTCCTCTATCAACCTTAGAGATTATTATATTTGAATTCTTTCTATTCCTTCCTACTAAGTAGTTTATTCCTCCTATTTCTTTTGAGAAATAGTATTCTCTAAAATTAGTATTGTATGAACTTACATTTAAAATATCTCTTTTATAATTATTTTTTTTAGAACTTATTCTCAAGCCTGAATCTTTATCAAAGCTATACTCCCAATTAAATTCATCATTACAAAATCTCCATGTCAACGGAAAATATGTCACATCTCTATATACTAACAAAGGAAATTTTTCATTTTTATTATCTATATCCTTTCCATTGACAACTATATTGAAATCTGCTTGCTTAGCTACATCATAATTTTTATTTCTTCTTCCAATATATCTATAATAATTTCCTTTTGGTACATCACTTTCTATTTTTAAAGTTCTTGTATCTTTATCCCAAAAAGTATTCACTCCTAAAAATCTTGAATTTTTATATGTCATTGGGAAGTAAGTTACATCTTTATATAAAATAATAGGATATTTATTTTCTCTCTTTTCCAACTCAATATCATTAATGCTTACCTTAAAACTTGGAATTTGAATATTTACTCTTTGTATTTCCATAGCCTGAACACGTTTAGTCATCATCAATACGCAACACATTATTATAAACTTAGTTTTGTTATTCACTTTCACTCTCCTTTATCAAATCATATCTTATTTTGATTAGTTAAATCTTATAGTTATATTTTCTGTATCCCATTGTGTACTACTATTTACTTCTACTTTATCTCTACTTCCATAAATCCCTGAAACTCCAAATTTCCCAGTTCTATTAGTAACACTACTATAGTTCATAGGTGTATAACTCCCTTCTGCTCTATACAAATATGATTGAGAAAATCCCCCATTATATATAGCACTTCCTGTATTAAAATCTCTATTAGGATTGCACAATGTTATTTGTTTGTTAAATGATGCATTATATTTCGTAATTCCATTTAAATAATAATATTTATCGTATAATACATTTGAAAAATCAGAAGAAAAATAACCCTATATATAACCCAATTGTTACTATCAACATTTATGTTAGATCTATTATATCTTGTCTAGTCAATATTAGTCATTTACAAACTAAACCCATCTCCGTTTTTATACCTTTGAAGATTTGGACACTTTCCCATTAAAACTCCTCCTTTTTATTTAGATTGCTCTATAATTTTCTTTAATAATTAATATACTTATCTTAATTAAATAACTTTTTAAAATTTTTTCTACATTATATAATATCGTTTTCTATTGTTTGCTTCAGCCTATCAAAAAAATAAAAAGTCAACACTTTATAAATTTTTTATAATCTCTAATTAAATTAAGCTTTATAAAATGGAAGATTTTATATACTTCTAGTAATCACTAGGCTATTAATAAAAAATGAATTTTACTCTTTGCTGAGCATTAAATAATTATTATAAAAAATATCTGTTGAGTGTTTCTACTAACAGATATTTTAAAATTTATTTAATTTGCCAAATCAAAGCTATGGAACTCAGGTTCTTTCTTTGGTTGCTTACTTTCTTCTTTTGAAATTATATCTTTTACTTTCATAAGACGAGTGATGCTAGCTCTTTCATTTTCATCCAATTTACTTCTTATATAAGAAACTGTTTCAGATAAATCCGGAATTGTCTTGTACTCAAGTGCATTTACTCTACGTCTTGTCTTTTCTATTTCATCAGCCATCAATTGAGCTGACTTTTCCATTTGTGCAAGTTCAAGTAATCTTTCAAGCACTCTGTTTAAACCATCTATTGCTTCATCCAAATCAGAAGTAGTTTGAGCATATCCATAAGGATATATCGAACCTGCCTCAGTTAACTTTTTAGTTTGAAATTTCATATTTGGAATGAATACACTCATTACATTTTCAATTTCTATATCAAGTTCTGTAGCCTGCGTCGGAAAAGATACAGCCGCTTCTAACATCTTTGGGTCTGTAGAAGATGACGCCAATAGAAAGTTCGCAAATGCTCTATGAAGTTCTTCTTCGACTTCTTCTCTAAGTTTTTTATTTTCTCTTATTAAGTCAATAAATCTTCTCATCAGTTCGTCTTGCTTATCTTTTAAGAGTTTGTGACCTCTTTTAGATGTAGCAAGCCTACCCTTTAGATTTGTCATATTCATTCTGGTAGGACTTACATTCAATCTAGCCATGCTATCCCTACTTTCTGTCTTGGCTTACCGGATCGTGTCCTTTTATATCGTTTAGAGTTGCTTTTGCAGCTGCCATTGACTGTTCAGCTCTTTGCTTATCTATCTCTTCTATAGATTTATTAACCATTTTCTTAGTCTGATTCTTTTGTTCAACTTCAACTTCTGATTTTTCAGCAAGATATTTATCAATTAATTTATCATCTATTCTCTTTAGCTCAGTTCTTGGAATAATTCTAAGTAAGTCCCATCCTGTATTTAAAGTTTCTTCAATACTTCTATTTGAATAATATCCTTGATTTACATATTCTCTTTCAAAAGCATCGGCAAATTTTGCAAATGCCTTATCAGCTTCTGAAAGTGCAGATTCTCCAAGGATTACTGAAAGCTCTTTAGCTTCTTTTCCTGAAGTGTATGCTGCATAAATTTGGTTCATAGTGTCTGAATGGTCTTCACGAGTTTTACCTTCACCTATACCTTTATCTTTTAAACGTGATAATGATGGTATTGCATTTATTGGCGGTTCTATTCCTTGTTTATATAATTCTTTAGAAAGTATTATTTGTCCTTCTGTTATATATCCTGTAAGGTCGGGGATTGGATGAGTTATATCATCTTCAGGCATTGTCAAAATAGGAATCTGAGTGATTGAACCATCTCTTCCCTTTATCTTGCCTGCTCTCTCATAAATTCCCGCAAGGTCAGTGTATAGATATCCCGGATAACCTCTACGCCCCGGAACTTCTTTACGAGCTGCTGAAACTTCACGAAGAGCTTCTGCATAGTTTGTCATATCAGTCATGATTACCAATACGTGCATTCCCAACTCAAACGCCAAATATTCTGCACATGTCAATGCCATTTTTGGAGTTGCAAGTCTTTCAATGGCAGGGTCATCTGCTAAGTTCATAAATAATACAGCTCTATCTATTGCGCCGGTTTCTTTAAAGTCGTCTATAAAGAATTGAGCTTCTTCAAATGTAATTCCCATTGCAGTGAATACAACTGCAAATTTATCATCTTTACCAAGTACCTTTGCCTGTCTTGCTATTTGAGCAGCAACATTGTTGTGTGGAAGTCCTGCCCCTGAAAAGATAGGTAACTTTTGTCCACGCACAAGTGTGTTGAGTCCATCAATAGTTGATATGCCGGTTTGTATAAACTCTGACGGATAATCACGAGATACCGGATTTATTGCAGTCCCGTTTATATCTATCTTAGCTTCAGGAATTATCTTTGGACCATCATCAATTGGATTTCCAAGTCCATCAAATACACGACCAATCATGTCGGGGCTCACACCTAATTCAAGAGGGTGTCCTAAAAATCTAACTTTTGTATCTTGTAAGTTGATTCCTGTTGAGCCTTCGAAGATTTGAACCATGGCCTTGTCTCTTTCGATTTCTATTACACGACCACGACGTCTCTCTCCGGTTTGTAGTTCAATGTCTACAAGCTCTTCATATTGAACTCCGCTAACTCCCTCAACAACCATTAGAGGGCCTACTACCTCTGTAACCGACTTATATTCTTTAAGCATTTACAGTACCCCCTTTTTCTGCATTAGGAGAAAGCTCTCTCATTTCACTTTCTATTTCTTCTATAATTCCATCTAAAGAAGATATCTCTTCTTCAGAAACGTATTTCATTCTTGTTATACGTTCTCTTACATTCATCTTTTCTATCTCTGACAAATATATTCCATCTTCTATTCCTTTAAGTCCTTGATCATAGAATGAAAGAATAACTTTCATCATCTTGTTTTGTTTTTCAAGAGAACAGAAAGTATCAACTTCATGGAATGCATTTTGTTGTAGATAATCTTCACGCAAAGATTTTGCAACTTCAAGCTTTAATTGATCTTGTTCGGATAGAGAATCACGTCCTACCAAGCGAACAATTTCTTGAAGTGATGATTCTTCTTGTAAAAGAGCCATTGCTCTCTTTCTGTTTTTAGAAAATTCTGAATCTATTTCTGAATCAAAATATTTATCCATCTTAGTTTGATATAGAGAATAAGACTCTATCCAGTTAATAGCCGGGAAATGACGTCTATATGAAAGGTCATAATCAAGTTTCCAGAATATTTTTACGATTCTAAGAGTTGATTGAGTTACCGGCTCAGAAATATCCCCTCCTGGAGGCGATACTGCACCTATTACAGAAAGAGCTCCTTCTCTATTATCTTGTCCGAGACAAGTAACACGTCCTGCTCTTTCATAGAACTCTGCTACACGAGATGCAAGATATGCCGGATATCCTTCATCCCCCGGCATTTCTTCCAAACGTCCGCTCATCTCACGAAGTGCCTCTGCCCAACGTGATGTAGAATCCGCCATCATCGCAACTGAGTACCCCATATCTCTATAGTATTCTGAGATAGTTATCCCTGTATAGATTGAAGCTTCACGCGCCGCTACCGGCATGTTTGAAGTGTTTGCTATAAGAACTGTACGTTTCATTATGGACTGGCCTGTCTTTTCGTCTATAAGTTCAGGGAACTCCATAAGAACGTCTGTCATCTCATTCCCACGTTCTCCACAACCTACATATACTACAACTTGAGCATCTGCCCATTTTGCAAGTTGATGTTGAACAACGGTCTTTCCTGAGCCGAACGGACCGGGTATAGCTGCTGTCCCTCCCTTAGTTATAGGGAAAAATGTATCTATTACTCTTTGTCCTGTGATAAGAGGAGTATTTGGGTCTATCTTTCCCTTTGTCTTTCTACCTCTTCTTACAGGCCATTTTTGAATCATATTAAATTCTCTGTCTCCATTTTCTGTTTCAAGTACATATACTGTTTCATCAACATGGAAACTTCCACTCTTTATGTCTTTGATCTTTCCTGATACCCCTATTGGCACCATTATTTTATGGTTTATTACCTCAGTTTCTTGGACAGTACCTACGATATCACCTTCTACTACTTCATCTCCAACTTTGGCAACCGGTACAAAATCCCATAGTTTTTCTCTATTTAAGTTTTTAACTTCTGCACCTTTTGTCAAGAAATCTCCCGCTATTTCTTGAAGTGATTGTAGTGGTCTTTGTATACCATCAAACATCTGCTCTATAAGTCCCGGCCCAAGTTCAACAGATAGTGGAGCTCCTGTTGTAATTACATCATCTCCAGGACCTATCCCTGTTGTTTCTTCATAAACTTGTATTGAGGCTTCATCACCCCTCATTTCGATGATTTCGCCTATCAATCTATCTTTAGAAACTTCCACCACATCATAAACAGCAGCCTCTTCCATGCCACTCGCCACAACTAGCGGACCGGAAACTTTTATTACTTTTCCTGTTTTCAAAATTTCCTCCTTACAATATGTTACTTCCAACAGCTTTTTCTACATTTTTATCAATATTTTTCATTCCTATTCCCAAAGAACCTTTATTTGATGGAATTAAAACTATTGCCGGTACTGTAACACTATTATATCTATCGATGGTCTCCTCAATTTTTTCTGCAAGTTGCTCTGTAATAAATATGAGCCCGTAGTTATCTTTTGCAAGGCCATCTACTATTCTTCTCGTCTGGTCAGCATCGTAGCTTATCTTTACATCCACTCCCAATGCTTTAAATGCTAATACAGAATCTTTATCTCCTACAACTGCTATTTTATACATATGTTTCACGCAGCCTTTCGCGTATAGAGTTGGTATCTGTTGAATTCAATTTTGAAATTAAAACCATTCTTATATTTTTAATTTCAGTTTCTCTCGCATATAGGTATGCGAACAAAACTTCCGGACCATATGTCACTTTCTTTACATCTTTTACTAATTCCATAAAATAGTTGTCTTTCTGTTTTTCAAATTCAGACATAGTTCCTGTTTGCTTATATTCTTCAATCCCCTTCTTCAAATACTTATAAAACTCTGTTCTTCTAAATACTGAAGAATTTTCATCTACTTCTAATCCGAATATATTTTCTAACTCTCCAACTTCTATACTTCCACCTTCAACTAAAACCTTTTTTAAAAAATCAATAGTTCTATCTTGTCTTTTACACCTTAGTACTGTTGCTATATTTGTAAAATCAATTAGATTTCTCACATATTTATCAAAAAGTTCCACTTTAGACTCTTTAGCTATTTTACTTAAATGTTCAAAATATTTTTTATCTATAAAAATATCAATATCTTGCGGATTTTTTTCCTTTTCATATTCTTCAATAGCTTCTCTAACCACATCTGAATACTCTACACTTGCTCCAGTGTCTATGCTTTTCTTAATTTCATCTCTTGGGAAATTTTCTAATTTATAATATAAATACTCTAAATCTTCGCCCAAAACATATTCTTTCAAGACAACTTTTAAGTTATGATAATAATATTTAAGCGCTAACAAATCTACTACCGAATCTTCTCTTGTCATCTCATACATCTTTTTGTAAAAGTCTAAAAGCATATTATCAAGAGCTTCTTCATAGTTTTGTGATGCGCTAAGCTTTGAAACTTCTTCTTTATAAGTTGTCTCTTGTAATGCACGAATTGCATCATCAATATCAATAGTTTCTATTAATCTTTCAAAATCTGACTTAGTTAAAAGAGATTTTTCAAAAATTCTGGTAGTGACGGACGACTGAACAAATTCATTTCTATCCATGCCTACCTCCTATTTTTTCAAATTTTCATTTGAAAATAATTCCTTATAAATTAAGCCTTCTATATCACTTCTATTATTTTCTATTATTCCTACAAAATCATTATTATATAAAACATTGCCATCTTCTACTGCAAATCCCGAATTTACTGTTTCTTCGCTGATTTTAATCTCTTTGAAGTTTTCAACAACGTATTCTCTATACTTGGTCATAACTTTCAACTCAGCATTTTCAGATAAGTCTACTCCAGCAACTTCCCTCTTTATATACTCAAGATAATCCTCATTTGATATATCATTAAGTTTATCAACTGCAAGTTCTATTACTTTTTCAATCGTACTTTGTTTTATCTTTAAAATTTGGTCTCTAGCTTCTAACTCTGCTCTTCCGGTAGCTTTTTCAATTAAGTTTTCAGCTTCCTGCTCTACTTTTTTTAAGAATACGTCTGATTTTTCACGAGATTCCACTTCAGCTTTTCTTGCTATTTCTTCGGCTTTTTGTCTTGCAGCGTCAATGATACTTTGCTGTTCTTGTTTGGAATCAGCTTCTATTTTTTCAAGTAAAGTTTCTATATTTGACACTACACCCTCCTTAAATTGAGTTCATGTGAAGGAAAGAGATTGCCAATGCTAAAATCGCATACATCTCAACCATTACCGCTAAAACTATTGCCTTAGTCATATGTTCTTCTTTTTTCGCTAATATGTTTATACCGCTTACAACAACCTTCCCTTGGCTAATTGCAGAGAAAAGCCCTACAAGACCTATTGGAATAGCTGCTAAAAATAGTGAAAATCCTGTTTGTAAATCCATGTCCGGGCTTAGTCTAAATAGCATAAGCATTCCTATTACAAAGCCATATAATCCTTGTGTCCCCGGCAATAATTGAAGCACAAGCGCTTTACCAAACTTTTCAGGTTCTTCTATAATAACACCTGCTGCTGCCTCTCCGGCTATCCCTACACCTTTAGCTGATCCTATACCTGCAAGTGCTACAGAAATTGCTACACCTAAACCTCCAAGTATCATTCCTCCATAATTAACAAAAAACTCTGCCATTTTAATCCTCCTCAATTATAAAATAATCTGACTGTGTTACCATTTCTTTAAATGGAATTCCTCCACCTTCATAAAACTTATTAAACATTTCTACAAAAGTAAGTCTTGCTGAATGCACGTACGATGATAGGAATGATAAAAACATATTAAATATTTGAAATGCGACAAATATGAAAATCCCAAATATAATTCCTATAATTCCCTGCTCCATCAACATCCTCACTATTATATTTACAGCTATAGCTATAAATGAACCTGCTAAAGCAAGAGCCATAAGTCTGAAATAACTTACAAAATCTCCTAAATAAGATGTAAT
>NZ_JAXDSS010000108.1:0-6141 GCF_034090345.1 Peptoniphilus sp.
TCTTTTTCAACCGGCACTGACTCTCCTGTCAAAGATGATTCATCAATTTTTAAGTTTGCAGAATCTACAAGTCTTAAATCAGCCGGAACTATATCCCCGGTTTCTAAAATAACATAGTCTCCCGGTACTAATTCTATAGAGTCAATTTCAACTCTTTTTCCATCTCTGACAATTTTAGCTTTAGGAGATGACATCTTTTGTAAAGCTTCAATTGCAGCTTCAGCTTTACCCTCCTGATAAAGAGATAGCGCAGTATTTATCAACACGATTGCTATTATTATAGCTGAATCTATTACCTCTCCAACTACTGCCGAAACAACACTTGCAAGCACAAGTATTATAATCATCGGGTCAAGTAACTGAGCTAAAAGCTTTTGAGTAAAAGGCGTCTTTGACTCCTTTTTCAATTCATTTTTCCCATGCTCCTGAAGTTTTTGAACAGCTACCTGTGTAGAAAGCCCTTGGTTAGAGCTATGTAATTCAGCAAAAACTTCTTTAGAAGTCTTGTTGTACCATTGCATTTAATTCCCCCTTAAAATACTTTTAAAAAGACCACTGTCTCTGACGAGAAACAGTGGTCTTGCTACCATAGTTATGGCTTACAGCCGGAATAAAAATTCGTAATGGCGACTGTAAGTAATTAGCTACTCCCCATTGTACTGGTAAGTTATTATTTATATTTTTTATTATACCCTTTTTCATTATAAATATCTATTTATCTTAATTTATTTTTCACTCTTCATTAATATAAAACCTTAATCTGTCTACTAAAAAATTTATTTGATCCTTAGTATGAGAACTCATTAAAGTAATTCGCAAAATTGCTTTATTCTTTTCTACAGTTGGAAATCTTATCGCTGGCACATAAATTCCATCCTCATATAGACTTTCAGAAATTCTAATAGCTTTTCCCTCATCACCTATTAAAACTTTTATTATAGGTACTCTGCCATCTACTTCAATTCCTATATCTTTTAACCTTAATTTAATGTATTGCACATTTTCTTTAAGCCTAATTAAATTTTCATTTGATTCTGAAATAAAATCCAGAGAAGCTATATTACACGCTATTGCCAAATGGCTCATAGAAGTTGAAAAAATATAGCTTCTGGCATGATTTAATATATATTCTCTTACTTTTTTAAAGGTTCCTACAAATCCCCCTTCAACCCCTATAGCTTTACTTAGTGTTGCAATAAGTATGTCCGGTTTTAATTTTTCTTCAGTTAATTCTATAATTCCTCTACCATTCTCACCAAGAACTCCAAATCCATGAGCATCATCAATTATTGTTATGGCATTATATTTATTTCCTAAATTGATTATACCTTTTAAATCTATAATATCTCCATCCATACTAAATACAGAATCAGAAACTATTATTTTGTTAAATTTGTAATATAATTTTAACTTATTTTCTAGGTCCTTTAAATTATTATGTTCATATATAACTATTTTGGACTTCGATAATCTACACCCATCAATTAAAGAAGCATGATTTTTTTCATCCGAAAATATTATATGTTCTTCTGTAGCAATTGATGAAATCACTCCTACGTTAGCTGTATACCCCGAGTTAAAAACTAAAGCAGATTCATACCCGCAAAATTTAGCTAATTTATCTTCAAGTTCCGTATGTAATATACTACTTCCTGTAGTAAGTCTTGAACCTCCTGACCCCATCCCAAATTTTTTAGCTAAGTTAACTCCCTTATCAAAAATATTTTCATTTTCAATAATCGATAAATAATTACTTGAAGAAAAAAGCAATAACTCCTTACCATTAATTTTTGAAATTGCAGATTGTGTACTAGAAAAAATATTTTGTCTTCTAATTAAATTTTGACTACTTAAAAATTTCATTTTAGAATCTATGTAATTAAACTTATCATCCAACAACAAGCACCTTCTTATTTCTTAAAAATTCTAGCGTCTCTTTTAAATCTGCTTTATTTTTATCATATAAAAAAATTCTAGCGCCATTTTGCGACCCAATTTCTTTTAATTTACTAACTCTTATATATCCATGTTTTTTAGTCGCTACATATCCTATCGTATAATTTGGATCATCCGAAATACATAACTCACCTACTATCCCCGGTGTATTTACAACCTTAGTTGCTAATACAAGAGCTTCATTAAAATGTATTTTATATTCTTTAAAATTTTTTATTTTTTTATAATCCATATATGTTACTCTAACTCCGCTTTTCAAATCCGGCTCCAATCTCTCTAATGAATTTACCTCTAAGATTATTGCACCTCTCATATTAGAAGTATTCTTTAATAAATTTAATATGTAATCTGCATTTTTTATATTTTGACTTTCTAAAAATGACTTTATAAATACAAACCCTTCCATAACAGATTTAACCTTGATTTCACTAACGTTTAAAGCATTTAGCTCTAGTATTTCATTCTCATCAATTTCTTCTATTTTTATATTTATAAAATCCGGCTTACCCTTTTCATGACTCATTGCCCTATTCTTCAAATATGTTATTACTTCCCCTAGTATCTTTTCTTCAACCATTCTTTCTGCTCCTGATATATGGACTTTCTTTCCATTGATATTCTTAGAAGCTCTCATTTTAACACTGTAAATCATTTTAACTCCTTCTACAAACTATAAAATCACTATACACACTATTTTCCACTGCTCTATAAAATCCATTAAAAAAAACTCTACACATTATCACAGTAAATATCATCCCTGGTATTGTAGGTATTAATAAAGTATACAAACTTAATTTAAAAATTAAACTAAGTGCCAATCTTGCTATAAAAGTTGAAATTGGTCCTACTATAAAAAATCCTATGTTTCTATTTTTAAAAATATAAACACCTATACCAACACATACTCTAAAAACCATTGAAACTATTATTCCATAAACTGTCATAAATCCAAGTACAAAAGAAATTATGCTTGATATAATGCCTGCTATAAAATAATTCCTAAACCCAAATATGTACGCTATTATAATTGCAATAGGAGCAGACATTTGAAACTCTCCCCCTAAAAATGGATTCGGCAATTTGAAAAATGCACTCATAGTTATCAACACAGATAAAATAGCAATAAAAGATAGTTTTCTAGCTTTCATTTTTCGCCCCTTCAAAAGATTAACATTTTTAAGCAAATTTGTCATCTATTTTACGCTCTAAAGTTTACAATCTACATAAAAAAATAAGCTCAACTGAGCTTATTTAAATTCTTATTTTACAGGAGCTATTCTATCTTTTCCACCCATGTACATTCTAAGTGGTTCCGGAATTTTAACTGAACCATCTTCTTGTAGCATATTTTCTAAGAAAGCTATTAACATTCTTGGAGGTGCAACTACAGTGTTGTTAAGTGTATGAGCTAGATAAGTTCCATCTTCTCCTCTTAATTTAATCCCAAGACGTCTTGCTTGAGCATCTCCCAAATTTGAACAAGAACCTACTTCAAAATATTTCTTTTGTCTAGGAGACCAAGCTTCAACATCCACAGATTTAACCTTCAAATCTGCTAAATCTCCACTGCAACATTCCAAAGTTCTAACCGGAATTTCAAGGCTTCTGAAGAAATCTACTGTATTTTTCCAAAGTTCATTATAGAAATCCATGGAATCTTCAGGTTTACAGATTATTACCATTTCTTGCTTTTCAAATTGGTGAATTCTATATACTCCACGCTCTTCAATTCCATGCGCTCCAACTTCTTTTCTAAAGCAAGGTGAATAAGATGTCATTCTCAAAGGCATTTTTTCTTCATCAGTGATTGTGTTTATAAATTTACCAATCATAGAGTGTTCTGAAGTTCCTATTAAGTATAAGTCTTCCCCTTCTATCTTATACATCATATTTTTCATTTCAGAAAAACTCATAACACCTGTTACGACTTCTGACCTTATCATAAATGGCGGAATATAATATGTATATCCTCTATCAATCATAAAATCTCTTGCATAAGAAAGAATTGAAGAATGAAGTCTTGCGATGTCTCCTCTTAAATAATAGAACCCTGCACCTGAAGTGTCTCTCGCAGCATCCAAATCTATTCCATCAAAGCTTTCCATTATTTCAACATGGTATGGAACTTCATACTCAGGAACTACCGGTTCTCCAAATCTTTCAACTTCAACATTTTCTGAATCGTCTTTTCCAACAGGAACACTTTCATCAATGATTTGAGGAATTACGAGCATTCTCTCTCTAAGTTCTGCTTCATATTTTTTAGTATCTTCTTCAATTTGAACAAGTGCATCATTTATTTCTTTAACTTTAGCTTTTGTAGCCTCTGCTTCTTCAATTTTCTTTTGAGCCATCAATGCTCCAATTTCCTTTGAAGTCTTATTTCTTTGAGCTCTTAAATCATCTCCTTTAATTTTTTCTTGGCGAAGCTTTTCATCAATTTCTATTGCTTCATCTACAAGCACTAACTTTTCATCTTGAAACTTCTTTTTGATATTTTCTTTTACCAATTCAGGATTTTCTCTTAAAAATTTAATATCTAACATTTTCTCACCTTTCTTACAAAATAAAAAAGCCTCCTCAATCCCAAAGGGACGAGAAGACCCGCGTTGCCACCCTAATTAGCCTACAAATAGACTCTCTTTAAAACAATGGACTCAAAGGCGGATTCAATTGCCCTCGTTACTTACTCACACCAACCGTAAACTCTCTAAAAACTCGGCACAACTTACTATTCCTCATCAGCATCCTATAAAAATTACATCAATTATATCATTTTATAAAATTCTTTTCAAATACTAAGAATTATTTTTTATAATAGTAATTAAATTTCTTAAGATTATAATTATGCTAGAGGGTTTTATTAAATTTTTACAAGTGTTAAAATATTTTTGGAGGATTTTATGAAAAATAAATTATTAATACTTATATTTGTTTTAGTCTTTATATTTCCCATCAAATCTCTTGCAACTTCTACAATTGGTTTAAAAAATGATCAAGATGAATATATGCACTATGAAAAAGCAATTGTAACTAAAACTTCTGAATTCAGTAAAGTTGATAGCTTTGGAAATAAAGAACAGACAGTTAAAATTAAATTTCTGACCGGCGAAAACAAGGATAAGACAATTGAAGTGACAAATTCTATTTCCACTCAATTGAATAATAACTTTGATTTAAAAATAGGAGATAAAGTTTTAATTCTTGAAAATAAAGATGCCTACGGTAAAACAATATATAGCATATCAGACCACTTACGTACAGATTATCTATATATTTTGGCTGCAACTTTTATACTTTTACTTTTATTGATAGGCAGAAAAATGGGTGTCCTTTCAATAGTATCCTTACTTTTTACTCTTGGAATTATAATTTTCGGAGCAATTCCTATGATTATAAAAGGACATAGCCCAGTTACAATGGCTGTTTTGAGTTCAATTTTAATTTCAATTTTCACAATATTGATAGTTGCAGGCTTTAGCAAAAAAAGCTTATGTGCAATACTTGGCACTTGTCTTGGAACTATCTTAGCAGCACTTATAGCTTATTTTGTCGGAAATAAATTACATCTCACCGGTCTTTCAATGGACGAATCACAAATGTTATTATATCTTCCAAACAATCTAACCTTGGACCCAAAAGAATTACTCTTTGCCGGAATAATTTGGGGCTCTCTCGGAGCTGTGATGGACGTTGGAATGAGTATATCTTCGGCGATATATGAAGTATCAATAACTAATAAAAACTTATCATTTAAAGAACTTTTGAATTCAGGAATGAATGTGGGAAAAGACATTATGTCCACCATGAGTAATACTTTGATTTTAGCCTACCTTGGAAGTGCTCTTCCCCTAATATTGTTGATGATGATATTTAATCAAAGTAATTATAAAATCATAAATCTAGATGTGATTGCAACGGAAATAGTTCGCTCACTCTCCGGTAGCATTGGATTGTTATTTACAATTCCATTAACTTCACTCTTAGCAAGCTATTTTATGCAACAGAATAAAAAATAAAGCTATTAAAAAGCAACCGTATGATCGGTTGCTAATTTTATATTATTTAAGACCTTCGTAAAGAGTCCCTTCTTTTTAATAAAAAAATATATAAGCACAAAAAGCTGCTATATCACCCACTTCAGCTGCAGTAACAAAATGTATGATATTTTTAAATCTTATATAT
>NZ_JAXDSS010000117.1:0-12069 GCF_034090345.1 Peptoniphilus sp.
AAACAGAAGTTTATATGGAAGTAAAAGAACTTCCGATAGTAGAAGAAACAGACAAACAAGCTATATTAATGGCTGATGGCAAAAAATGTTGGTATGAGTATAAGGAAAAAGAAATTTCTGAAACAGATAAATTAAAGCAAAGAATAACTGACTTAGAAATTGCAATATCAGCACAGCTAGGGGGTGAATAAAGATGCCTAAGTGGAAATTTAACATTTTTAGACGTGCTATAATTGCAAGAATGGAAGCTGAACAAGCTAGTAGAGAAGAGATACTTGCGACTTATCCACGACTTACAGAAGATGAGAAAAATGAATTAAGACAAGCTATTGATGAAAGGCAAGTTTAAAGCTTGTCTTTTTTAATACTTAAAATGAGGTGATTTATGAACATAGACAGAATAACAGCAATAGCTATTGAAAAAGGCTCAACTACAGTCTTATCGTTATTAATGATTTATGCCGTGTGGCAAGTAATTAGACACGCTCCAGGGTTTGGTGCAAGGTTGATTGACGCATTTACATTAAATACAAGTGCTATTGACAAAAGCACTTTGTATCTTGCTGAGAGTAGGAACATACACGAAAATATGGATAAAAAAATAGATACTATTCAAGATAGCGTTGAAGATTTAAAAGCTACAATATTGCAAGAAAATCAAAATAACAAAATAGAAATAATTCAAAAAATTAATAAATTAGAAGAAGAGATAAAGAATCTTAAAGGGGGTAAGTATGTACAATAAAAATTTAAAATTTATAGTGGATTTTGTAAAAGGTAACATCTACTCAAGAAATGGAGCAAAAATAAAATATATTGTAATTCACGATACCGGGAATACTAATGCTGGAGCTAATGCTAAAAATCATAAAAACTATGTCGGGTCTAATGAACGTGGGGCAAGTGCACATTATTTCGTTGATGAAAATGAGATAAGACAATATGTTCCTGATTCTAAAAGCGCGGGGAGTGTTGGAGATGGCAAAGGTAAATTCGGCATCACAAATTCAAATAGTATCAGCATTGAAATGTGCTTAAACTCCGATGGCGATTTTGAAACAACATATAGTAACACAATTGAATTAGTTAAAAATATGATGATTAAATTTAATATTTCAGCAGACAATGTTGTTAGACACTATGATGCAAGTAGAAAATGTTGTCCTTGCATTTTAAGTAAAAACAACTGGAAGAAATGGTGGGAATTTAAAGAATTAATAAAAGAACCACTTGAATTAAAAATAGATTTAGAAAAAACAAGCACAGCAGAAGAAAAGGAGCAATCAGCTATGAATAATGATTTTGACAATGAATATAAAGAAGCAATTGAAAAAGGCATTACAGACGGAACAAGACCGAATGAAACTGCAACAAGAAAAGAAGTTGCTGTGATGATTTTGAGAGCATTGAAAAATAAGACTCCTGAATGAACACCAAAGCAAGATGAAAAGTCTTGCGAATCTAAGTATTTAAACTTAGACGGATTACACATAATAGAAACTACGGCAGACAATATAGAGATAGTTAAAGTACCTAATGTTCCACTTTATAAAACAAATTTAACTGGAATAAACGGAACATTTTACGCAATAGGAAAATCTGAAATTTACGGAATTGCAATACAAGACAATAAAGCTTTAGAGATAAACTCTTTTGTATCTAACTTTAAAAAAATAAAAAGAGGTACTGTGTGGTTTGACGGGCAAAAAATGCATATAGACAGAATATATAATGCGAAAACAGAAATTAAAACAAATATTAAATGGGCGATTTCTGGCATTATGCTATATCCGAATTATGATCCTGAACTAGAAGGATTTACTGGAGCGTATTCTGATGTTTTAAGAAAAGCGAATCATACGGCGATTGGATTTAAAGAAAATAAAATTTATTTAATAGCCGGGAAAAACTTATCTTTGCATGAATTTAGAAAAAATATATTAAACTCAAAAATTGCTTTTGATGGTTTAATAAATTTAGATGGCGGCGGAAGTACACAGATGAATTATAATAACAAAAGCATAATTTCAACATCAAGAGTTTTAAATCACGCAATTTCTGTAAAATGTTAGGTATAGTTTAGTATTAATTAAAAATAAAAATGGCTTAAAATGGCTTATATAAAGCGTTTTTTTGGAGGTAAATATGGAAAATTTTATAAATAATTTAGTAGTAAGTAACATATTAATAGTTTGCGCTTTAGTAGCAATTCTTAATGCTATAAAGAAAGTACTACCACAAGAAATGTATAAATATCTTGAGCTAATTGCTATATGTCTTGGGGCAGTAGCGACAATATTTTATAAAGGCTTTGGAGTTGAGAGCGTATTAAACGGTATAGTTCTTGGTCTTGCGAGTGGCAAGCTGTATGACAAGATAGTTGATATGGTTTTTAACCAATTTAAATTGGGGGAGTAATCCCCCTTTTTTATTGTAAATATTTTTGTAATGCAATATTAGCTTCTTCTTGTTGTACATTTAATAGATGTGTATAAACATCTATAGTTGTGCTCATTTTAGCATGTCCCAATCTTGTAGAGATTAGTTTTTGATTTACTCCTTGTTCGAATAATATACTAGCATTAGTATGCCTTAAATCGTGAAATCTTCTATGTTCTAAACCTAACCAATCTAATACCCATCTAAATTTTGTAGTAATATACATAGGATCTAAAAAGGAATATTTAAATCCTCCTATTACGTACACATCATTATCTTTTAATAGTAGTAACTCATCAATTACAAATTTAGGGAATTGTATTTTTCGGTGTGATGATTCAGTTTTTAGAATTTCTGTAAAATGTGGCGGTTTGGCATCAACTCGAACGATTTGTCCTGATATTATAATTTCACAAGATTTTGTGTTAACTTCACTCCATTTGAGTCCACATATTTCAGCACGTCTCAAACCTCCATACAGAGCCAATAAACAAGCTCTATATAGTTTGTCACAATTTTGTTTTGTGTAAGATAGAATTTTTTCTATTTCTACTTTTGTAAAGATTTTTCCAGCTTTATTAGATGCTTTCACTTTTAGTTTTTCGCACGGATTTTTAAAAATATATTTATGTGTTTTTGCAAATTCAAAAATATAATATAGATTGTTATTCATTCTGTGAGAATTATAAGAATTATTTTCTTTTTCAAGCCAAGTGAGTATATCTTTTTTATTTATAAAGAGCATTCGTTTATTATAAAAATCTAATCTATTTTTAAAATATGAATGTAGATTGCTTTTTGTTGTTTCCGCTAAATCTTTTCGATTTTTAAAGTAGACATCAGTTAGAAAATCGGAAAATTTAATTAGTTTTTTCATAGAACTCACCTCAACAAAAGGTGAGTTCTTGATTAATTTTCATTAACATTTTAAATCTCCTCGATTGATAAAACTTTAATTCTAGCAATGTTAAGTTTATCTAATTTTTCTAGAACTTCTACAGATATTAGCACCTCTTTATCGTCTTTGTAAGCAACGATTGAGTTTTCTTCTAGTATGTTAGTTTCTATAGTTCCGATATCGTAGATATCATCATATCCATCATTGATTAATTCATGTGATAACTCCAAAACTGTCATCGTTGGAGTTTCTTTTTCAAAATAAACTAGTTTTTTATTTCCTGATATCTTTTCTTTTTTGTATTCTTCAAAACTTTCTAATGCTTCTACTATATCTTCAGATAAACATTCAATTAATTCTTCCTTTTCTTCTTCATCATCAGCTATATTTTTTATGATTTCTAGTGCCATATCATCTAAAAATTCAGCTGTGTTTTGAGTGTCTAAATCTATTTCAAAATATTCAAATCTCCCATTTTCGTTGATTTCTTGTTCTAACCTTTCTACTAATGCGCTTACTAATTTTTTCATTTTAATTTCCTCCTTGATTTACACCCTTGAGGAAATTTGGTATACTTATGTACACAAATACCTCTGGTGTTTGTACTCTGTGTATTCGCTCTCGGTCGCCAAACTTTGTAGCGGATACACTTTTTTATTTATTTAACTTATACTCTTATTATAGTACTTGCACTATAATAAGTCAATAGATTTTTGAGTTTTTATTTTCTTCATTGAAGATTTTTAACAACTCATCAACATCTTCTTTTGTTGCCCAGTGTCGTATGAACGTTCTAGCTGACGTTCTATACGACAAATATCTTCTGTGTTCTTTATTGTTTTCAATCCATTTTTTATCCGCTCTTTTTTGAGCTGTTTTTTTCTTATCTTCCATAAAATCTTGCTCCATGATATAATTTATAATAAGAAAGAGGGGAGCAAGTCCCTCTAGCTTATATATTTTTGTGTTTGTAAAAGCTTTATTCGTTTTCTTCGAGTAGAGCTTTTACTTTTTGTTTAGCTTCTTCAATGTTTTCCGCACCTTCAAGAATCTCCAGCACCATCTTCAATAGAGTTTTGAATTGAAAATCTGTCATGTTTTCTTCTGTCATGTTTTCTCCTTTCTCTTGCTCGACTCGTTAAGTTCTTCCTTAACTGTAACTATATTATAGTACTTGCACTATAATAAGTCAATAGGTTTTTAAAACTTTTTTTAATTATATCAGTAACCTTTTTGTCAAAAATTCGTCACAAAACAATACATATTTATACATTTTTATACATACAATTTTAAAAACAGCATTTTTGGCCAATGGCTAATTTACTTAATTTTACGCAAATATAATAAAAAATGCTTTTCTAAAGTTAAATATTCAATAATCCTAAGGTAAAGCCTTGGGATTTTTTTTATTCTAAGGTATACTTAGATAGGGTGATAATATGAAACTTCAACTTTTTGATTATATAGATAAGAGTGCAGAACTTTTAAATTATTATAGGAATATATTGGAAGAAATTTCAGAAAATATTGTAGATTATCTTTGGGATAGTTTAGATAATAGTGTAATTACTAATATAACATTTAGAACAAAGTCAGAATCAAGTTTAAGAGAGAAAATTGTAAAAAATAATTATTTTTTACATACAGAAGACCCTGAACAGATGTTGATGAATATATCTGATTTAATAGGAGTTAGAATTGAGTGTAGATTTTTAAAAGAAGAAGGAAATTTATTTGAAAGCATTCAAGATATGTTCAAACATGATTTAGGAAATGGGTATTATAAAGTTGACGAAAATTCATCTATTTCTTTAAAACTTTCAGATAAGCAGCCTCAAATACAAAAAAATGGTTTCGAAATATATAAAATAGATGGAATTTACGAATATGGGAAAAATAAATTTAATTTTGAATTACAAATTAAATCCATGGTTAATGTTTTTTGGGGTGAAATAGATCATAGAATATTATATAAAAATTATAATTATATGATGAGTGAAAATTTTATAAAAGAAATGATGGCTTCTATAAAAGATTCATTATATATGGTAGATAAACAATTACAAATTTTATTTGATCATGTACAAAGATTTGACGCAAGTGCAGTTTCATCTGCAAGTAATCAATTGAATTATCTACTTTCAAAGATTATACATGATGTGTTCAGCTCTAAAATACAAGATGAATTAGGGTTTGTATTCAACTTTAAAAAAACAACAGATATCATAGTTGAATATCTACAAGAGAAAGCTTCTAAAGAACGAGAACTTTCATATGGTGAAAGTTTTGTTCAGTTAATTGATAAAATAAATAACATTTCAACTCTTGATATGAATTTACAAGAACAAATTATATTTAATAGAAAACTTAGTTTTTCTGATGAATTTACAAATAATGTGGGAACTGAAATAGAAAAGATAATACAAAAAGATTTTTATTGGAATCTTTTGATAAAGATAATTCATAGGATAGAAGGGGGAACTTATGAGGAAAATTTAGAAGATTTTCTAAGTTATCTAAGGTACAAATATTCAATGTTATTTTTAAATATATCGGAAAATTTTGAATTGAGTTATGAAGAATCTGTAAATTTAGAAAAAACTTTGTTGAATATAATAGTTGAAAATTTTAAAGATGGATATTCAGCCTATGGAATTGTAAAAGAAAGTTTTGAAAAATTAGAAGATGAATTTAATATATTGAGAACTATTAATAAAGTTAGCTACGATTTGATACTTGAAGATTTTAAAAATAGAATTATTAAGTGAAAAGTTATTTAGTAAAATAGTATTAATAAAAATATTTGGAACATTTATCTGTATTAGGATATAATAAAGTAAATAGGAGGACTATTTTGAGTAAATTAGAAAATTATAATCCAAAGAGAGTTTTTTATTATTTTGAAGAAATGACTAAAATCCCTAGAGCTTCATTTAAAGAAGATAAAATAGCTACATGGTTAGTGGATTTTGCAAAAGAGCATAGGTTAGATTATATAAGAGATTCCCAAGATAATGTAATTATAAGAAAACCGGGAACTAAAGGATATGAGTTATCTCCAACTTTAATTATTCAAGGACATATGGATATGGTTTGTGAAAAAAGTGAAACATCAAATATAAACTTTGATACTGACCCCATTGAATTTACAGTTGAAGATGGAAAAATAATAGCTCATGAAACAACGCTTGGAGCAGACAATGGTATTGCAGTTGCAATGGCGCTTGCTATTTTAGAGTCTGATGATATTGAGCATCCGCCTCTTGAGGTATTAATAACTTCAAATGAAGAGAATGGAATGACAGGCGCATCTAATTTAGATGGAAGTATTCTAAAGGGCAAAATGTTATTAAATTTAGACTCTGAAACTGAAGGAGTTGCTTGTATAGCATGTGCTGGTGGTAGAAGAGATGTATTAACATTTAAAAAAGATTTTAAAGAAATTTCAAAAGAAAGAGCATTTTATGAATTATCTATTTCTGGCTTAAAGGGAGGACATTCAGGACAAGAAATTCAAAAAGGTCTTGGAAATTCTAATAAACTTTTGGCAAGAGCTCTTTATGAATTAAGAGATAATATAGACTTAGTAGATATTTCTGGAGGATCGAAACCGAATGCAATTCCTAGATATGCAAAAGCTATTATAGCAGTCGATAAAAATGAGATAGTTGAGATTCAAAAGAAAGTCATTATATTAAATAGAGATTATGTGAAAGAATTTGGGAATACTGATCCTGATGTTAGATTGAATTTTGAAGCAACTTCAATTTATGATAAAGCTTTAAAAGATGAGTTAGCAGAAAGAATTGTACAAGCATTATTGATAATTCCTAATGGAGTACAATCAATGAGTAACGATATAGAAGGTTTGGTAGGCTCTTCTATAAATGTTGGTGTAGTAGAGTCAGATGATTCTGAAGTTAGAATTTTAACTAATATAAGATCTGCTCTTACTTCATTAAAAAATGAAATTGGAATAAGGAATTTTGAAATAGCTAAATTAGTTGGAGCAACTTATGAAATTAAGAGTGATTATCCGGCTTGGGAATATAAGGCTCATTCTCCATTAAGAGAAGTGGCTACAAAAGTATATAGAGAATTCAATAAAAAAGATCTTGAATTAGAAGCTATACATGCAGGTCTTGAATGTGGAATTTTTAAAGATACAATAGGAGATATAGATATGTTATCTATTGGACCTAATATAAGAGGGCCACATGCACCTGGTGAAAATTTAGAAATAGCATCTACTGAAAGAGTTTATGAATTTGTAAAGCAAATTTTGAAAAACTTGAAATAAATTAGGAGGCATAAATTATGCAAAATGAACACAATCACGAAGAAGAATTTGAATACGATGTAATAGGCATTCCATTGGAAGATGGAACAGAATTAAACTGTATAGTAATAGATATCTTTGATGTAGAAGGAGAAAATTATATAGCTTTAATTCCAGAAGATGAAATAGAAGATGGAGAACTTATACTTTTTAAATATCAAGAACTTTCAGAAGAAGAAGTTGAACTTACTGAAATAGAAGATGATGAAGAATTTGCTAAAGTATCTGATATTTTTAGCAAATTACACGATGAAGAATAGAAATTCTAAGGGGGTTGTTAAAACCCCTAAGAACTATAAAAATTTTAGAATGTGAGATGTAATATGGTATATAACAATTATTCAGATTTCCTATATAATAAATTTGGAGAAAAAGTTTACAAATTGCCTATCAAGTTAGATTTGACATGTCCAAATAGAGATGGAAAGCTTGGCAGAGGAGGATGTACTTTTTGTGGAGAAGAAGGGGGAAGTTTCGAAAATAGTTATGGTTCTATAGAAAATCAACTTATTAGTAATATGAGTATTGTTAAGAAAAAGTATAAAGCTAATAAGTATATTTCATATTTTCAAAATTTTACAAATACTTATTTAGACTATGAGCAGTTTGTACAGAATATAAATGATTCGCTAATAGATGGAGTTGTAGGGGTATCTATTTCAACGAGACCGGATTGTTTAAGTGATAAAATATTGGACTTTTTAGGGGAGGTAAATAAAAAATATTTTGTAACTGTTGAGTTGGGATTGCAAACAGCAAATTATAGAACTCTAAAAAAAATAAATAGGGGACATGGGATAGCTGAATTTGTAGATGCCACAATAAGATTGCATAAGAAAAATTTGAGAGTTTGTGCACATGTGATCTTAAATTTACCTTATGATGACGAGTTTGATAATATTGAAACAGCACATTTATTAAATGCTCTAAATGTGGAAGAAGTAAAGATTCATGCACTATATATTTTAAAGGGAACTTTAATGGGACAATTGTATCAAGAGGGTAAAATTGATATAATCTCATTAGATGAATATAAAAGAAGAACTATTTTGTTTTTACGACATCTAGATTCATCTATAGTCGTTCAAAGAATAATAGGTAGAGCTCCTGAGGAAAATTCTTTATTCTGTAATTGGAACACATCTTGGTGGAAAATAAGAGATGAGATAGTGGCAGAGATGGCAGAAAAAGGATTTCATCAAGGGCAATGTAAAGGAAAGGATTGGTAATTATGGTTAAGTATATTTTAGGCCCAAAAGGATCTGGAAAAACTAGATGGTTAATTGAAAACGCTAATGAAGATCTTAAAAGCGGAAATGGAAATATCGCATTTGTAGAAGTTGATGATGAGCATATTTTTAGTCTTGATTATAATGTAAGATTAATAAATGCAACTGATTATAGACTTAATGACAAAGAATCATTCTATGGCTTTATATGTGGTTTATTAGCTATGGATTATGACCTTGAAAAGATATATATAGATGGAATTTATAAGATTTTGAATTTAAATATAGAAGATTTAGAATTTTTAAAGAAGAAATTGGATAAAATAAAAGATATAGAAGGTAAGGAAATTTTTATCAATATAGATATAGAAGTTTCTGAAATTACAGATGAATTAAAAGAAAATATAGTAGAACTTGGCAAGGAGAAATAATTGAATAAGAATGCTGTAAAAATAATTGCCATAATATTGGTGCTTTTAATGATATTACCAGTATTTACTGGATTATTTAATTAGATTTGAGGCAAAAGTGACACCGCTTAGGAAAAAAGATAAGTTTGAAGATTTTTTTGAACGAAGATCTTTTTTGATTATGCAGTATGGCAATGGAGATATAAGTAAAAGAGAATTTTTACAATATAATTATGAATATTTTGCAGGTGAAAATGCAAGGCCTTTTATCAAGATAGATTCTTATGAAAAGGGAATGTACAATTATCAATATTACAATGGTATGGCAAAATATTATAAGATGTTAGCTAGAGAAGTTAAGAACACTAAAAAACATTCGAGATACTATAACTATTACTTAAATTTAGGGAATAAGTTTTATCACGAAAAAGACGAGACAGCTTTCAAAATTTTAAAATTACAAAATTTTGAAAATGTTTCATCTTATTACATTAAATGTGAATCTAAAAAATTAAATCATGTTCTATATGAAATAGTTTTGGAGGATAAAAAAGAGGCTATTTTTCATTCTAAAGCTAGGTGGCTTTTAGAAATATTAAAAAGTGAAAGAGTGTTTGAAGATATAGAAAAATCTTCTCTTATAGAAGAATATATAAACGAAAAATACTAGCTGGTTTTTTAGCTAGTATTTTTCATATATATATAATTTAATAACTCGTCACCTATTTTATACACATCTCCAGCACCCATAGTGACTACTATATCACCAGATTGCAATTCATTTTTTAAATAGATAACTATTTCATGAAAATCACTCATGTAAACAGCCTGGTCTCCATAATTATTAATTGCATCGACAAGTGTTTTAGAGTGTATATCGCCATAATCTTTTTCTCTTGCTGCATATATATCAGTGATTATAGTTAAGTCAGTATCATCAAAAGATTGTGAAAAAGAATCTAATAAAAGTTTAGTTCTGGTGAATGTATGTGGTTGAAATATACAAAACAATCTAGACTTGCATTGGGTCTTTAAAGCTTTTAGAGAGGCTTTTATTTCAGTTGGGTGATGCGCGTAATCATCTACAACAGTAGCTCCGTTATAAGTCCCTTTAAATTCGAGCCTTCTGTGAACACCACTATACTTCTTTAAGTTTTCAATTATAGTATAAAAGTCTATATTGTTTTCATGTGCAGCTGCTATGGCGCATAATGAATTATATATATTGTGTTCTCCAAGCACGGATAATTTTACTTCACCTATAAATTTACCGTTATAATATAAATCGTAAGTAGGATACTCATTCGAAAGATTTATATTCTTAGCAAAATAATCTGAGGTCTCATCAATAGTTGAACAAGTTATAACTTTACAGATAGCTTCTTTTTTTAAGTTTTTAACTTTTTCATCATCGATATTAAGCACCAGAATGTCAGCTTCTTTTAAATTTTTTACAAGTCCCACAAATGTTGAAATTATATGTTCTATATTGTCAAAAAAATCTAAATGGTCTTCATCTATATTTAGAATAACTGAAGTGCTTGGAAAATATTTTAGTATATTAGCTCTGTACTCACAAGCTTCTGTTAAAAGTAAGTTTTTAGCACCTATTTTTACATTTCCTCTAATTTCATTTAAATTTCCACCCAATAGAATAGTAGGATTATAATTTGTATTTAATAAAATTTCTGTAAGCATTGACGTAGTAGAAGTTTTTCCATGTGTTCCACTTACAGCAATAGATGTCTTATAGTTTTTCATAAGTTGACCTAAGAACGATGCTCTATCAATAATATCAACTTTTGATTTAATAGCAGCTTCTAACTCTTTGTTATCAAGGTTAATTGCATCCGTATAAATAATTAAATCTGCACCTTTTATATTTTCTTTATTATGTTCGAAATATATTTTAGCTCCCAAAGACTCAAGTTTATCAGTTATAGAAGAAGATTTTCTATCTGACCCTGATACAAAATAATCATAGTTAATTAAAATTTGAGCAATAGCACTCATTGAAATGCCACCTATCCCAATAAAATGTATATGACTATATTTGTGTTCATCTATGTTAAAGTTATCCATTTAATCCCCCTTATAATAACGATATTATAACATAATTTAAGTCATAATTTAAAATATTAAATACAATAATGCTTAATTGAAAGTTTGTAATTTATTAATTTATTATGTATAATAAATTTATAGAAGAGGTGATAAGAACATGATGATAACAGATGTAAGAATCAGAAAATTACCAGAAGACAGCAAATTAAAGGCTGTTGCTTCTGTGACTTTTGATAATCAAATTGTAATTCATGATATCAAAATTATTGAGGGGGCAGAAGCTTTATTCATAGCTATGCCTTCAAGAAAGCTTCCTAATGGAGAGTTTAAAGATATTGCGCATCCTATAAATGCTGAAACAAGAAAAGAACTTGAAGAGGCTATTTTCAAAGAATATGATTTAGTATCAAATGATATCTTTGAAAAATAGCTGAATAGAGTAGAGCTGAAAAGCTCTATTCAGACTGATGACAAAGGTAGGTGTAAAGCGAAAAACACCTACCTTTTTTCATGCATAAATGGCTAAACATGGGCTAATAAAGGTATAAATCTACCAAGAAAGTAGGTGGAAACATGCTGTCCAAAAATAACAAACGAAAAACAGATCAAGTTCAGATGATCTCAGTCGAAGAATTAATCCCTAAAGACCATATACTTAGAAAAATAGATAAATACATAGACTTTGACTTT
>NZ_JAXDSS010000022.1:0-4320 GCF_034090345.1 Peptoniphilus sp.
TGCCAAGTATAAGTGCTAAAACATTTTTATCAATTCTGACAAAAACATTTAATATTGTTACCCCTGTATCAAAGTTTTTAAAAAATCCTGATACTACTGTAGCGACAAGCGCTATAAAAACTGTCTTAGCCAGAAAGTAATTAGCTGATGTATATTTTGGTGGCAACTTAAAAATTGTCTTTCTTTCCACTTGCTTTACTTCTTCATCAGATTGAAAGCTCTCCCCGCTATCTTTTAATTTTAAAATACTATTTGCTTCTTTTCTCAAACAAAATGATGCAAGGGGATAACCTACGAACCCTTGAAGTACTACTAAAAGAGTGGCTATCAATTTTAAATCATGCCTACCTATAGCTGTTGCAACTTCTGCCATTTGTAACCCAGCTATAATTCCACCAGAAATAGGAGGTGCTGCAACTATTGCAGTTTCATTTCCAACCATAACTCTACCAACTGTCATAAGTAATACAACAATACCAACTATCCCTCCCGCTGCTATTGTCAAAGTTTTCCATTGAGCTATAAGTTGTCTTATATTTAGCATAGATCCCATGTGTACAAGTAAAGTAGTTATAAATAGAGCCCCAAATCCATACAACAATGAGTCCTTGAAAAGTGTTTCTGGAACGCCCATCCAAAAACCTGCTAAAAAAATTGCTGAGCAAACAAAAAGAGATGGTACTATACTCTTTGTTGCAGCAGCTACTATGTCTCCCACAGTAAGAACGATAAAAATAAATAATAATGCTTGTAAAGAATCCATATTTCTCCCCCTCTATTTAGTGCTTTTAACCATTAAAGCAAATTGTTTGTCGATTATTATACTCTTGCAAATTTTATTTGTCAATGAATTTAAATATAAAAATATTAATAAATCATATCTGCGCTAAAAATTCACTACACAAAAAGTACTCTTAACCATTGCGATTAAGAGCACTTTAATAACACTATAAAATTATTTTTTATAAATCTAACATTCCACCCTTTGTGTACAAATCATAATAATATCCCTTTTTTCTCATAAGTTCTTCGTGAGTTCCTCTTTCGACAATTTTTCTATCTCTCATCACAAGTATCTCATCTGCATTTTGAACCGTTGTGAGTCTGTGAGCAATAGTTATTGTTGTCCTTCCCTTTGATAACTCTACCAAAGACTCTTGAACTATTTGCTCACTCTTATTATCAAGAGCAGATGTCGCTTCATCTAAAATTAATATCGGTGGATTTTTCAAAAATACTCTCGCTATAGAAATTCTTTGTTTCTGACCGCCTGAAAGTTTTACTCCTCTCTCTCCAACATAAGTTTCAAGACCATTTGGCAACTTTTCAATAAATTCAAGAGCTCCTGCCAATTTGGCAGCTTCTAAAACTTCTTCATCTGTTGCCTTTGGATTTCCATATCTTATATTTTCAAGAACAGTGCCCGAGAAAAGATATACATCTTGTTGCATTATTCCTATATTATTTCTCAAAGATTCAAGTTTTATTTCTCTTACATCTTTTCCATCTACTTTTATTGAGCCACTTGTAACGTCATAAAATCTTGGAATTAAATTACATATTGTAGTCTTACCTGCCCCACTAGGTCCAACTATGGCTAGATTTGCTCCTGGATTTATCTTCAAATTAAATTTTTCTAAAACATTTTTAGTGTCTGTCTCATATTTAAAATCTACATTTTCAAACTCTATAAGGCCTTTTACTTTGCCCATTGAAACTGCATTTTCAGAATCTACAATTTCTGATTTTGCATCCATAATTTCTGTAAACCTTTCAATGCCTGTCATACCTCTTTGGAATTGTTCTGTAAATTCCACTATTCTTCTAACAGTTGTAAGTAGTGAAGTCACATACATAACATAAGCCATCATATCTCCGGCAGAAATTTTATTTGATATCATAAATAGTCCGCCGCATGAGATTATTATAAGATACATAATTCCGTCAAAACTTTTCGTAACGACAGTAAAACCTGCCATTGCCTTGTAAAACATTTCTTTTATTCTTAAAAACTTTTTATTTTCTCTTTCAAATTTTTCAGTTTCAACTTTTTCATTTGCAAAGCTCTTTACAACTTTTATACCTAATAGAGAATCTTCTATAGATGAATTCAAATCCCCTACTTGTACTCTTTGCTTAGCTTGTGCTGATTTCATTATCATTCTAAATTTTGTTGAAGTATATATCATCAAAGGCAATGTTGCAAATAGCACTAATGTCAAAGTCAAATTTATATTTATAAGAATTACAAATGAAAACAATATTTTTATAAAACCTATAAAATATTCTTCCGGACAATGGTGTGCAAATTCTGTAATGTCAAATAAATCGTTGGTTATTCTACTCATCAGAACTCCAACTTTTGTTTCGTTATAAAATGAATCGCTCATACTTTGAAGATGTGAGTAGACATCCGAACGCATATCAGTCTCTATCTTTGCGCCCATTATATGACCTATACTGGCCATATAGTATGAAGCCACTAATTCGATAATTTTTAAACCTAAAAATAATAAAGATAATCTAACTACAAGTTCAACAGTTAGAGAGTTCATATCTCTTAGTCCCGTATTAGTTAAAGTTCTAAGAATTAATGGTAATGCCATTTCAGAAGCTGTTGTAAATCCCGCACAAATTAAATCAATTAACAATATGAATCTATATTTATAAAAATAGGGATACACTCTTTTTATTAAGTTTACATTTTTCAATTAATCACCTTCCTCAGTTTAAAATTTTATAATATAAAAATTTACTTTTCAATTGTATATCGGTTATAATTGACATTAATTTGTATAAAGCTTAAACTCTTATCTGGAGGTAATTATGGAAAATACCAAAAAACTTGCAAAATCTACTCTTGCCATAATTGTGTTTTCACTTGTTGGTAAGTTAATGGGATTTATCAGAGAATCTCTTCAAGCAGGAGTATTTGGGGCAACTAACGAGATGGATGCTTTTATAGCTGCTCAATCAGCAACAGCTATTGTGTCTGCATTAGTTACTACAGCTATAGCAACTACTTTTATTCCTGCTTTAACTAAAGCTGAAAATGAACTTGGAGAAAATCAAAGGAATTACTTTACTAATAATTTACTTACTTTAGCTACTATCTTTTCTATAGTCGTAGCTATACTAGGTTATTTATTTGCCCCACAACTTGCAGTTTTATTTACAACAAAGACAAAACCTGAAGTATATTTATTGGTTATAAAACTTATAAGACTTGGAATTCCGGTTGTAGTCTTCTCAGCAATTGTAGGAGTTTTTACAGGCTTCCTACAATACAACAATAGATTTGCTGCCGCCGGAGCGATAAATATACCGCTTAACCTTTGCTATATCTTCTTCCTATTATTTATGACAAATATGGGAGGAATTTATGGACTTACAATAGTATCTGTAATTGGTGTATTAGCTCAGATTATATTTCTCCTTCCGGATTCTATTAGACAAGGTTATAGGCCTAAACCTGTACTCAATTTAAAAGATAAATATGTAATGGAAGCTTTGGCATTAGCTGTACCAGTACTTATGAGTTCAGCTGTAAACGACATAAATGTCATAGTAAATAGAAAACTTGCTGCAAATATGATTGAAGGATCCGTTTCTATTTTAAATTACGCAAACAAAATGAATCTTATGATTCTTGGGATTTTTATTGCTGCTATAACTTCAATAATTTTTCCTACAATGTCTCGTGCGTTTAGTAGCGATAATAAAATCCAAGGAAAAAGAGTTATGAATGCATCAGTTAAGCTAGTGCTTTTCTTGACAATTCCTGCAACAGTTGGAATGATTGTACTGGCAAGACCCATCGTCGATGTCGCTTTCTTACACGGTGTCTTCACTAAACAAAATGCAATTGATACCACTGCAACTTTAAGATTTTATACCCTTGCTTTGATATCAATGTCTGTATCTATGGTACTGAATAGAGTTTATTATTCTATAGCTGATACTAAGACACCTTTTGTAGTTGGTCTTGTAAATGTAGTAATAAATGTCGTCTTAAACTTGCTTGTGGCTCATAGATTTGGAACTCGTGGTCTTGCAGCTTCTGTTTCCATCGCAACAACTATTGCAGTTTTAATTTCTTTCATACTTTTAAGACGAAAAATAGGAAATCTTGGCACTAAATCATATATAAGAGCGCTTATAAAGACTACCCTTTCAGCTACTTTTATGGGATTATTTGCGCTAATCTATTTCCCAATTGAATCAATTTTAATAAATCCAAATATGTCAAATGCAACTTCTACTATAGTTAAACTTATATTACTTTTGATTGTAGTTGGAATAGCTGCATTGATATACGGT